>JAKSDE010000150.1 GCA_022360235.1 Cytophagales bacterium | reverse complement strand
CATTTAGAGGCTAAATTAGTAGCCAGCAGTATGCGTCAAATAGCACACGATATCAAAGGGTTAGCGCTATTATTTTAGAATGACCTGGCCCTACCTGTGACAGGAGTAGATTTGAGCACTCCCCTCCCTGGTAATAAGCGTAGAGTTTGGAAAAAATTTTTAAAAAACTCAACCTGCACAAACTATCTTGCCTTGTAGTAGCCAAGAGGTTTAATACGGTTCAATACAACCCACCTAAAACTCGAAACTAGGAACTAAGAACTCGAACGATACAGTTCTAGAAAAGTCGACTGCTAGCTGCTACAAGTGGTACATTCATCAGAATCGTCTAAAGAGCAACCTACACCCCTTTCACTTTGCTGGGCTTCAGTGGTTGATGCTGCTGCGTTCAGCTGCGCTTCTTGCTGCTTTTGTACAGTAAATTTGATAGCATCGGCAGCGGCTTTAGTTCTGAGATAGTACATACCCGTTTTGAGTCCTTTCCTCCATGCATAGAAGTGCATCGAAGTGAGTTTACCAAAATTGGGATCTTGAAGGTGAATATTTAGACTCTGACTTTGACAAATATAAGCACCTCTTTCAGCAGCCATATCAATAATAGCTTTTTGAGGAATTTCCCAAACAGTTCTGTACAGATCCTTAATATGCTGCGGAATACGATCTATGTGTTGTATAGAGCCATTAGCTGCAATAATCTCATTTTTCATATAATCATCCCACAAGTTTAGTGCAATTAAGTCTTTCAATAAATGCTTATTCACTACGATAAACTCGCCTGAAAGTACTCTTCTCGTATAAATATTAGAAGTATAAGGCTCGAAGCATTCGTTATTACCGAGTATTTGCGAAGTAGAGGCTGTTGGCATAGGTGCTACTAACAAGGAATTACGTACCCCATATTTCTTCACCTCCTCTTTCAAGCTCTCCCAGTTCCATCGCCCAGAACTAGGCTTTACCCCCCACATATCGAACTGAAATATGCCTTGAGCAACAGGAGAATTTTTAAAAGTTTCATACGGTCCCTCTTTCTTTGCTAAGTCTTTAGAGGCAGTCATGGCAGCAAAGTAAATGGTTTCAAAAATATCCTTGTTCAAGCCACGTGCTTCGGGAGCATCAAAAGGCATACGTAATTGTAAGAAAGTATCAGCTAGCCCTTGTACACCAATCCCAATAGGACGGTGTCTTAGATTAGATGTTCTAGCTTCTTTTACTGGATAGTAATTAATATCAATGACTTTGTTAAGGTTTTTAGTAATCACATACGTAATGTCATAAAGCTTCTGGTGGTCAAATTTTCCATCTTTAGTGACAAACTTAGGCAAGGCGACAGAGGCTAAGTTGCATACAGCTACTTCCTCAGGCGAAGTGTATTCGGCGATTTCAGTACATAGATTACTAGATTTGATGGTTCCCAAATTCTGCTGGTTAGATTTTCGGTTCACCGTATCTTTATAAAGCATATAAGGCGTACCTGTCTCAATTTGGGCTTCTAAAATTTCAAACCACAAGTCCTGTGCTTTTACAGTTTTTCTAGCTTTACCTTCCCGTTCATATTTTTGATAAAGCTTTTCAAATGCTTCTCCGTAGCAGTCTGCTAGACCAGGGGCTTCATTAGGGCAGAAGAGGGCCCACTCTTCATTATTTTCCACCCGTTTCATGAAAAGATCAGGAATCCACAGGGCATAGAAGAGATCGCGGGCGCGTAGTTCTTCTTTTCCATGATTTTTCTTTAGATCCAAAAACTGGAAAATGTCTGCATGCCAAGGCTCTAGATAAATAGCAAAGCTTCCTTTTCGTTTTCCGCCTCCTTGATCTACATAGCGTGCCGTCATGTCAAAGTTTCTGAGCATAGGCACAATACCATTAGAAACACCATTCGTACCTCTGATATAAGAGCCGGTTGCACGGATATTGTGGATACTAAGTCCAACGCCTCCTGCTGACTGGGATATCTTAGCACATTGCTTCAAAGTATCATAAATGCCATCGATACTATCCTCTTTCATGGTGAGTAAGAAACAAGAAGACAACTGGGGCTTGGGGGTAGCTGCATTAAATAAAGTAGGCGTAGCATGAATAAACCACTTTTCAGACAGCAAGTTATATGTTTCAATAGCTGCCTCTATATCTTCTTTGTGGATACCTAATGCTACACGCATCAGCATATGCTGAGGACGCTCCACGATTTTACCATCAAGCTTCATCAGATAAGACCTTTCCAAAGTCTTGAAGCCAAAGTAGTCGTAGTTAAAATCACGATCATAGATAATCGTAGAATCGAGTAAGGCAGCATGTTTTTTAATTATCCCATACACATCTTTAGCAATGGAAGAGGCATTTTCACCTGTTTTAGGGTTTACATAAGTATACAGCCACTTCATCGTGTTAGAGAAGGACTTACTCGTCACCTTATGTAGATTAGAGATAGCAATTCTTGCAGCCAAAATGGCATAATCTGGATGTTTGCTGGCCATTGAGGCGGCTGTTTCTGCAGCTAGGTTGTCCAGCTCTACTGTAGTTACACGATCATAGATTCCTGCAATAACTTTTTTAGCAATATCTACTGGGTCAATATAATTCGTATTGAGTCCATAGCAAAGCTTTTCAATTCTTGCGGTAATCTTGTCAAACTTGACTGATTCCAGCCTCCCATTTCTTTTTACAACTAGCATAATTTTATAAGGTTTTTAAGCTATTATATAACCAGCAAACGATATTTTGCTGACTAAAACTCTTCGTCTAAAGTAAATTTTGTACTATCTTTTTCAGAGGCTTTTTGCATAACCCCTGCCTTTTGATACTCCCCTACACGTTTTTCAAAGAAGTTAGTTTTTCCTTGCAAAGAGATCATTTCCATAAAGTCAAAAGGATTAGTAGCATTATACACTTTAGGGCATTTCAATTCTACGAGTAGCCTATCTGCTACAAACTCAATATACTGGCTCATAAGATCTGAGTTCATGCCGATTAACTTTACCGGTAGGGCATCAATGATAAATTCTTTTTCAATAGCTACCGCATCAGTAATAATCTCTGTCACTTTTTCTACGGACAATTTATTTTTAAGATGATTGTTATAAATCAAACAGGCAAAATCACAGTGGAGCCCTTCATCTCTAGAGATAAGTTCATTAGAGAAGCTTAACCCTGGCATCAAGCCTCTTTTTTTCAACCAAAAGATAGCACAGAAACTACCTGAGAAGAATATTCCCTCAACTGCAGCAAAAGCGATAAGTCTTTCAGCAAAGCTGCCTTTCTCGACCCATCTTAATGCCCAGTCAGCTTTTTTCTTTACACAATCTAGCGTTTCAATCGCATTAAATAACCGCGCTCGTTCCTGAGAATCTTTGATATACGTATCAATCAGTAGAGAATAGGCTTCAGAGTGGATATTTTCTATAGCAATTTGAAATCCATAGAAAAATTTAGCTTCTGTATACTGTACTTCAGCCACAAAGTTTTCTGCTAGATTTTCATTTACAATACCATCGCTCGCCGCAAAGAAAGCCAATACATGAGAAATGAAGTGCCTTTCCCCCTTATTAAGATTTTTCCAATCTTTCAAGTCTTGGCTAAGGTCAATCTCTTCTGCTGTCCAAAAACTTGCTTCTGCCTTCTTATAGAACTCCCAAATATCATGATGTTGGATAGGGAATAAAACGAATCTATGCTTATTTTCTTTTAAGATAGGTTCATCTACGATAGGTGATGTATTTTGCATATCTTTTTATTTTTGTTAGTTAGACTTTAATAGCTACATATCTCTCCTACGAATACTGTGAAAGCTCCGTAGGTCACTTCTCTCAGTGTCAGATTTAGCGACACCTACAATTACAAACCTAAGCAAAGTGTCTCAAAAATTCAAAGGTATTTTTTTAAGATAGAAAAGCTATATAAAGCATCGTAAAAAATATTTATAAGTTTGATTATGAGTCATTGAGCCACGATTCTATCTATATAAATAAGCTTACTGTTAAGAAAGAATAATATTTTTATAATAAGATTCAGCTGATTAAATGAAAATTTTTTCTTTCTCTAAAAAGCGCTAGATTTGTAATCCTTTTTAAAACCTTAGTGAACTAACTATTTCATTCATGTATGCTATTATAAAAATTGCAGGGAAGCAGTTTAAAGTAAAAAAAGAGCAGCATTTCTATGCCCCCAAGCTAGCAGGGAAAATAGGGGCCACGCTTACATTCGACGATGTTTTACTTTTAGATGACAATGGTAAAGTAGAAGTGGGAACGCCTATCATTAAAAAAGCGAAAGTGTCTGGTAAAATTCTCGAACACGTAAAGGGCGATAAAGTTATCGTTTTCAAGAAAAAACGGAGAAAAGGATACAAAAAAACACAAGGACATCGACAAGATTATACCAAAGTTCTCATCAAAGATATTTTAAATACCTAGTAAATGGCACATAAAAAAGGAGCAGGAAGCTCTCGGAACGGAAGAGAGTCAGAAAGTAAACGATTAGGGGTTAAAAAATTTGGAGGAGCGTACGTGACTGCAGGCAATATTATTGCTAGACAAAGGGGCACAAAGTACCATCCCGCCAAGAATGTAGGCATGGGTAAAGACCATACGTTATATGCCCTAGCAGATGGCACTGTAGTGTTTAAGAAAGGAAGAAAAAACAGAACTTTCGTGTTAATTACTCCGACAGAAGCCTAGTCACGCTTTCCTTTGTAGTACGCGTTCTATAAACTTTTTGCAACCATCTTAATAGAGATCCGCCTTTGAAAAATGGCGTTCAGAGGGACTGGAGAAAACGAGGCAGGAATTGCTTCCATTCAGTAATGGTTTACCCGCTTATAGTCAAATACGGTGCTCAGGGAGGTATGTCGAGCAACTTTTTGAGGGGGAAAGGCGTGTTTTCTACAGTTCCCTATCGAAACCAGGAACTAAGAACTAAAAAATAGCACCATCGAGCGTTATGAAGGGTCGACTAAATGAGATGAAGAGAGCAAAAGACTAGCATTGTGTTAATATGAGTTCTGCATGGAGCTCATACGTTTAAACATACAACTTTTTAGTTGAGGTATTTTAATCTTATTACTATGAAATTTGGTAAGGTAGCGGAGAATTTATCAGAAATTGACTTTAGTTTACCCCTAGATACTCCGCAAACGGGCGCGCTTTTACAAAGTTTAGCTAAACGTAGTAAAGAGCCGGTAATTTATATAGGCACTTCTGTTTGGGCAGATCGGAGTTTTATAGGTAAAGTTTATCCTAGAGGTACGAAAACTAAAAATTTTTTAAAAATTTATGCACAACAGTTTAATACGGTTGAATTAAACACTACATTTTATAGCATTCCGTCTGTCGAGAAAGTAAAGAACTGGAAAGAGGCAGTTACACCAGACTTTAAGTTTTGCCCTAAATTTCCAAGAAGTATTAGCCATCGAGAAAATATGGATGCCCATCTTCTTCTTTTTGATACTTTTATAGAGTCTATCATTCATTTCGAAGAAAAACTAGGTATGTCTTTCTTGCAACTTCCCTCTTACTTCAAGCCAACTAAAATTAAAGTATTAGAAAAGTTTTTACACTATATACCAGAAGATTTTCCATTAGCCATTGAGTTAAGGCATCCAGATTGGTTTAGCAATCCAGTTGTTCAACATGAAATTTTTGACTTTTTTAAGCAAAAAGGTATTACAGCGGTAATTACCGACGTAGCAGGTAGGAGAGATGTTTTACATCAAACTTTGACCACGAGTTGTGCATTTGTTCGCTTTACAGGAAACAACTTACATTTCACGGATTTTTCAAGGATTGATGACTGGGTAAAGAGAATTGCCTATTGGTTAGAAAAAGGTTTAGAGAAGGTTTATTTCCTTTTACACGAATCCGAGAAAGGTCTTTGTGCAGATTTGGCTGTTTATATGATTGAGCGTCTCAACCAACTTTTGAATATTCAATTATCACCTCCGAAATTGTATAGTGAGCATCAACAAAGCCTCTTTTGAGAAAATTTTTACTACCCTCTTCCTTCTTATAGATGCTTTTACCCTCCCTTTATGAATGCCTTGGCTAGTATTACAGCATACATGAGTTTTTGTGAGCTAAGATCGTCATTTTCGGAACCCGTCGAGTAGACCAGGGGGAATCGCACCCCTAGTCCCTCACAGACTTAATCCGCTATCCTATGATTACTATCAAGATCAAATGAAAGTTCAGGTAAAACCTATTATCAAGGAGTCGATGTCCTGGTAATCGTCTGCTGCTTCCATAACTTCATAATTTTGTTCGGTCACCTGTCCCAAGTCAGCCTGCTTTCGCAGGACGGCAAAGTTTGAATCGTTAGCTACCGCCTTATGTTTTCGGCTGCCCTTTCGGGTAGGTAGCATTCGCTTTTTG
>JAKSDE010000420.1 GCA_022360235.1 Cytophagales bacterium | reverse complement strand
AATGTCACACATCTTTTTGATGCCATTACTAACCTTTCTTGTCAGCATTGTAGTGAAGATAAACTCTACGCCAGCCACTGCTGTAAGTCAAAGTTATGGTGTTTGGAACAGTGACATTCATAGCTGAGCTCGAAGGAGGTTCCACTCTGAATTCCTCTTTCTATGAACAGAAGGTGTGCACCAAGCAACAACACATTCAAGATAGGTTTCCAACGCTCATATATAATCAAGCTTGTGAATAAACAAACAGCTATACATTTCACCTGATAACAGACACTCAGTTTATCTGCATTTGCCATTGTTCAAAAATACCAGGAAAGGCAGTTCATCTTAGAATTAGCAAAAATCAAGGTGTTTCTAAACCAAGAGAAAGAAGATTGTAAGTTGTTGTATTTGTTTCTGGGATATGTATGCTCCCTAGCAAAGGCCATTCTTAAAGCCCTTTTGTCTAGCAGATAATTCACCTGATGCTGCCTTTCATTATCATCAGGCAGAACGCCTGGATCCCTGTGTGCTTCTGCCACAGGCGAAGACCCATTTGAGTGCGAAGATTCAAACACTCCATCCATCCTCGATAGTCTGCTCCGTAGCAATGAATTCTCAGACATCAGGTCTGCCAACCGCCCTTGCAGTTCGTTGAGCTTGGATTCTGTCATTATCAAGCATACCAACTTAACGTACATCGGACTCAAACTCGCTAAATCTGTTGTCAAACCAAAGTCGATGTCCAACTTTTTAGCTAGTTAAGTAGGAAACAAGCCCATGGTCACATATCAATTCCGAAGATGGATTGAGGCTTCCATCATTGCAAAAGTTTCAACAGAAGAATTTAGTTTAATTAGCAAGCTTCATGGCTTTAGCAGCCTTATCTTTGTAACTTTGGCCAACACAATCCCCAGCCATGCTTGCGACTAGAAACAGATAAATTGACTAAACCACCAGCAAAAGTCAGCCTCTTTACAGAGACTTCACCATCCCTTACTTGAGAAAGCAACTCTGCTATATAAGCTCAGAGTGCAACCAATCGCCAACTTCAAAAGCTCCGCTAGTGCTCCCACTCCTCCATTCCTTCATT
>JAKSDE010000189.1 GCA_022360235.1 Cytophagales bacterium | reverse complement strand
GTATAAGTCGTTCCATCTTCAACATAGCAATCTTCTACCCACTCGCCCCTGGCGTAGCTGCCAAACAGGATGATCATCGCTGTTTCTTTGACATACTCTAGAATAATTTTTTTGATAAGCGCTAATTCTTCTTGCTTGTTTTCTGGTAAGTGGGCCAGGGATGTTTTCATGATTTTTTTATTTGTCTATTTTTTTCTCGTAGTTTTTCTACGCACAACACTTCTGAGATCTGTGAGCCACAGGCTTCCTGCTAATCATCTCTTAAATTTACACCAAATTTTCTTCCTCGCTCTCCTTTAGCTTTGCCCACCTACTCTGATAGCTTTTTCTTCCTACTTGAAGCTTTTTCCCTATTTCCTGGCTTGACAAAGGTTTCGATTTGTTCTTTACAGAGTTTCTCAGTCATATCTCTTAAAACCTTAACCCGTTCGGCTAGGTATGCTAATTCCTCTTGGGTGATACTATAGTACTTGCGTTTGTAGCGTGCGTCTATGTAAGCGCTTCTAAGGAGCTCGAAACATCGCTTCTCTTTTTCGGTAGCTTGGGGAAATACTTTACACATCGTAGGCTTTATTTGGCTAACCTGGGCGTCTAACTCTTTGAGATCATGGATTTTAGGTTTGTAGTCGGTAAATACCAAGAGGAAGGTCATATAGTAGCGCTCAGTTGCCTGATGAAGTAAAAAAGCTGCTTGCTTGTAATCCTTTCTGCTAAAGGCATTCTGAAAGTCAATTAGAAAACTATTAGCACTCTCAAACCAATCCTCAAAGTAGTCTTGGGCTTTTTGTTGGCGCTTCTTAGAACTAAGGGACTTGGGCTTTTCTAGGGTATAATTACCGCTATCATAAAGCAAAATCCCTTGGTTGATAATTTCCACAAAAAAGTAGTAATTGTCTCTTAAATGGGCATTTAAGAACTGGATGCTATGGGCAATAAGCGTGGTTCTTGTAATGCTTGGGTTACCATCGATTTTATCTCTTACCCTGTCCCATTTGGGGTTACATTTGGCCGCCTTGGCATTTTTGGTCACCACCAGAATGTCAAAATCGCTGATGTAGGTATAAGTCGTTCCATCTTCAACATAGCAATCTTCTACCCACTCGCCCCTGGCGTAGCTGCCAAACAGGATGATCATCGCTGTTTCTTTGACATACTCCAGAATAATTTTTTTGATAAGCACTAATTCTTCTTGCTTGTTTTCTGGTAAGTGGGCCAGGGATGTTTTCATGCTTTTTTTATTTGTCTATTTTTTTCTCGTAGTTTTTCTACCCACAACACTTCTTCGAGATGCTGTGAGCTACAGGCTTCCTCCTCCTCAGCTCTTAAATTTACACCGAATTTTCTTCCTCGCTCTCCTTTAGCTTTGCCCACCTACTCTGATAGTTTTTTCTTCCTACTTGAAGCTTTTTCCCTATTTCTTCGCTTTGACAAAGCTTTCGATTTGTTCTTTACAGAGTTTCTCGGTCATGTCTCTTAAAACCTTAACCCGTTCAGCTAGATATGCTAACTCCTCTTTGGTGATGTTATAGTACTTCCGTTTGTAGTCGGGTAGGTCGGGGCCTGTGGGTGACTCCCGCAGGAGTCTCCCTGAGGCCCTTTCCTCCCTAAGAACTAATGACACTAATTTAATAATTTTATTACCTTTGCTAGTGAATAAAAAGATAAGCCTAACATGAAACTAAATCGATCACTAGCCATAAGTAAGAAAATACAAGAATGTAAGACAGGGAATATTAGAGGATTCTTGGAAAAGGAGTTTCC
>JAKSDE010000226.1 GCA_022360235.1 Cytophagales bacterium | reverse complement strand
GCACTTAAGGCGAAGCCTTGCTTGTGCGTGACCGCTAAACTTACCTTACAACCATACTCGTAAGGCTTACGCGCTTTGCCTTTAGAAACTGCATAAACAGCCCGCTCATGCAAACTGTACAACTTGTTTGGGCTGTGTTTTTTTTGACTTAACAGTTGGCGCGATAAACCTAGTAGATCGTTAAAAATTGCTGCTTTTTCGGGAAGGTGGGATACTTGACGAGTAATAGCTCCTACTACACGACCTAGATACGTACCGAGTTTCTTTACACTAACGCGCATACGTTTATACTGCTTGGCGTGCGCATAGCGACCAGCCATCCTGGAAACACGGCTGGCTACTCGGTTGTAATTTTGACGAAGCTTCAGCCCGTACTTTTTGGCTAATTTGACCAGCTTCTGACGGGCTCTGTTCAGTAAATTGCTGTCGGTAGGGTAAGCGATATTTTTTTCCATGACCGTTGTATCCACGATGACTTTTTCCCAGTCTCTTTTTTTGATTACCCCCTTGTTGATGGCTTGCTGAATGGTCACCGCCAAGATTTTCTCCATGCCTTGCGGCCCCAATCTTTGGGGCCATCTGACAAGGGAGCTGGCATCCACAGGCACTTTCCACTGGAAATGATCGTCAGCACAAAAATATTGCCAGTAGGGGTTTTCAGCCCCTGTTTCTACTACTTTCTGGTCAGAAATCCCTGCGATATGCTGTAACATGAGAAGCCCAATCATTAAGCGAATAGACTTAGGGGGTTGTCCTGGTCCGTTTTTGTAGAGGTTGGCAAACTCTTTTTCAAAATAGTGCCAATCGATCTGCTCCGCCAGTAGTTTGAGAGGTGCTTTAGGATTGATCATGGTGGAAATTCTGGGGGCCAATAGCTCTTGCTGCTGGTTATTAATACGTTGTGGTTTCCTAAATTTTAAGCGACCTTATTTGCCAGATTTTGAAGCAAAAGTAGGTATTTTCTTGCAATTTTTGCCCCCGTAATTTCCTCATTTTTTCCCAAAAATAAGCCTAAATTCTCAACATTCAATGATTTTATTATTTGTGCAGGGTCGACTATATACGGCTGAAAGCATTATAAAGCTTAGCGCTTGACTTAATCCGCTATCCTATGATTACTATTAAGATCAGATGAAAGTTCTATTGGTTTTCAAAGGAGATTTTTAGAAAAATTATTAAAGCTTTCTACAGGCCCGAATCGTATCAAACCCCTTTGCTGCTACAAGGGAAGATAGCTGGTGCAGGTTGAGCTTTATAGACAAAATTTTTTAAAAGTGTAGCTTATTAATCAATGGGATGATAACCACTTCTCCCCCAGGGATGGCATTGAATTATTCTTTTAATTCCTAACCATCCTCCTTTCACTATTCCACGTTTCATGATTGCTTCCTTGATATAAGCAGAGCAAGTTGGTTGGAAACGGCAACACATGGGTAACATAGGAGAGACTAGATATTGATAAGCTACAATAGGAAGGATAACTATACTTCTAAAAACTAACTTACAAGCGTTCAGGATTTTTTTGTATTTTACTTTTGGGAATCGCATAGGGTTAATCCTCTAAACATTCATGAATAGCAGCTAAAGCTTTATAGTTTGCTTCTGCGATTTGATCTGCGTGTTGGGGCGTGATTTCTGTAGAGACAAACAATACTTCAAACTGAGAGGGGGCCCAATAGACACCCTGTTGTAGCATAGCGTGGAAATACTTACCAAACAGCACTTTATCAGCTTTTTGGGCATCTTTAAAATCTTTCACCTCGTTTTCAGTAAAAAACAGGCTAAACATCGATCCTATATGGTTGATTGTGTAGTTGAGCTCCAACTGTTCCATGTTTATTTGAAACTGGTTAACTATATTCTGGGTTGTGTCTTCAAGCAAGCGATAAATAGCTGGGTGTTCATAGAGATAACGTAGCATAGCGCATCCTGCCGCCATAGCAATAGGATTACCTGACAAAGTGCCGGCTTGAAATACAGGCCCGGCAGGAGAGACAAAATCCATGATTTCTTTTTTACCTCCATAAGCACCTACTGGCATTCCTCCACCAATGATCTTACCCAAGGTAGTCAGGTCAGGTAAAATACCAAAAAGCTCCTGGGCACCTCCCCTGGCCAATCTAAAACCTGTCATTACCTCATCGAAAATTAGCAAAATACCTTCTTGGTCACATATAGTTCTCAACCCTTGTAAGAATGCACGAGGAGGAACAATACATCCCATATTTCCCGACACAGGTTCAATAATAATGGCAGCTATTTGGTCTTTATTTTTAGCAATGATTTCTTCTACAGCCTGAAGATTACCATAAGAGGCATTGAGTGTATCGCGCGCCGTACCTCCAGGAACACCAGGACTACTGGGTACTCCCATCGTAATCGCACCACTGCCTGCTTCAATCAAGAAAGCATCGCTATGGCCATGATAGCATCCTTCAAATTTGATAATTTTATCTTTCCCTGTATAACCTCTTGCTAGCCTAATAGCCGACATTGTTGCTTCCGTGCCAGCGTTTACCATCCTCACTTTTTCAATAGAAGGAACCATCGCTGTAATGAGTGTGGCAATCTCTACTTCCTTTCTGTGAGGTGTACCAAAGGAAAAAGAGTCTTTGATAGCTTTGGCTACAGCTTCTGTAACCACTTCATGTGCATGGCCTAAGATCATCGGCCCCCATGCATTGATAAGGTCTAGGTAGCTATTACCATCTTCGTCATACAAATAAGGTCCTTTCGCTGCTTTTATAAAAATAGGTGTGCCTCCTACGGCTTTGAAAGCCCTTACAGGCGAATTCACACCGCCTGGTAAGTAATGCTGGGCTTTTTCAAACAATTGTCTGCTTTTCACAATATTATGCATAAGCTATACGTTATTTGTAGGTGTCTTCCTTATGATAAGCTATAGTTTTCTTGTTTGGGATACGATTGAAACCCTATTAGTATGGCTTTATAATAATGTCTGCACCTCCTAGTTACTAAGGCTGAACATGTAGCGAACTTCTCTTGTAGTCTTGCATCTTTCTTTTTGCGGCGTATTTTTTCGCTTTGTTTTTAGAGTTGACAAGCTCGTATTTACTCCGCTTCAAAGTAAGAAAATTTAGTTTTTAGGCAGTTTTTTAATCTCCCCTCTGCTTAATCCTGTAGCTGAAGCAATTACTTCTATAGGGACCCCTTGCTCTAGTAGCTTCCCAGCAGTTTGCTTCACACCCTTTTGCATGCCTTGTTGTATACCTTCCTGTCTACCTCGCTGCATACCTTGTTGTATACCTTCCTGCCTGGCTTCTTGTCTCATTTTTTGGGCAACCGTTATCATATCTTTCTCCTTAAGTTTAGCTTGAAACAAATTTAGTATTTCTTCTTCAGAATATTCTTCTCCACTTAAAGCATGAAGTAAATATTCTAAGACTATTTTTAGCTTGAATACATCACTGATACGAATTCTACCACTTGCCACCTCAG
>JAKSDE010000462.1 GCA_022360235.1 Cytophagales bacterium | reverse complement strand
CCCCCTGACTTTCATGGATTTTCCAAGCTTTTGCGTATATTTTTTTGCAAGGTTTTGTAGTGCGATAAAGGGTTTTCTTGCAAATATTGCTATGCTATACATGAGTTTTTGTGAGCTAAAATAGTCATTTTAAGTGTAAAAAACACAGCATTGATTAATTGTTAAGGGTCGACTAGCTATAGCAGAGACCTTAGAAAGCGGCTCATTGATTGAGTAGAGTATTGAATGTATTGGAGCATCTTGAAGTATTTTTCAATCGCTCTCTTCTGAAACTTAAAAATCCTTAATTCAACATGAATTACTATAACTTTAAATCCTTGATACAATGCTGCAAGCTTTCTCGCCAATGAGGAATGCTAATATGAAAATTTTTTTTGATTTTTTCTTTACTGAGTACGCTATAGGCAGGCCTTTGAGCAGAGGTAGGAAAGTCTCTTGATAAAATGGGTACTACTTTACAGTCCAGCTTGGCATATTCCATGATGGCTGAAGCGAAGTCATACCAACTAGCGACCCCTTCATTAGCATAGTGATAGATGCCAGGAGGATAGGTAGTAGCATTTTCCACCTTACGAATCATCTCCCAAATAACAAGAGCGAGATCTCTTGCATAAGTGGGGCTGCCCACCTGATTATATACTACTGAGACTGTCTGCTTAGTTTTACCTAATGCTAACATCTTTTTGAAAAAGTTATTCCCTCGGGTAGAATACAGCCACGAAGTACGAATGATATAGGCTGCCCTATGGTTCACTAATAGTTTTTGCTCTCCTGCTAATTTTGACTGACCATAATACGTAGCAGGTTGGGTAGCCATTGTTTCTTCTAGCGGTTGAGTTAGCCTCCCCCCAAATACATAGTCAGTAGAAATGTGGAATAGCTTACAGCCCAACTTCGAGGCGATCGTTCCTAGATAAGCAGGTCCTGTTGCATTCACAGCAAAAGCTTGCGCTTGGTCTGTTTCTGCTTGATCAACCCTCGTGTAAGCAGCACAATTGACGATATAGTCAACAGGATGATGCGCTAAATAATCATTTATTTGCTGAGGATTAGTTATATCTAATTCTTCTTTTGTTGTAAATAACCCCTGTAGGTCAGGATAGTGCTTTTGACTATAGGTGAGCTCTTTCCCTAGTTGACCCTCTGCACCGGTAACCAATATGCTAGGCATGCGTTGGGTTCCTAAATTTTTCTTGAAAAGTAGGTAATTGTCTATCTTTTTCTGATACCGTGATCTCTTGCGCATCGAGCTGCCAATCGATTGCTAACGTTGGGTCATTAAAAACAATGCCTTGTTCTGCTTCACGAAAATAAAAAGCATCACATTTGTAAAGCACAATGGCTTGTTGACTAAGCACAGCAAAGCCATGCGCAAAGCCTTTAGGAATCAGTAACTGCTTCTTATTATCTGCAGACAACTTTACGCCCTCCCATTTTCCAAAGGTTTTAGTGCCTGGCCTTAGGTCAACGGCTACGTCCCAGACCTCGCCCTGAATCACCCGAACTAGTTTAGTTTGTGCGTAAGGGGCAGTTTGGTAATGTAGCCCCCGAATGGTGCCTTGCTTTGAAAAAGATTGATTGTCTTGCACAAAGTCTACGTCAATACCCAGCTCAGCTAGCTTTTTCGCATGATAGCTTTCGAAAAAGTAACCACGCTTATCTTCAAAAACTGTTGATTCTACAACAACCAAACCAAGGAGCGGCGTTCTATTGAGTTTCATTCGCTAAATTTTTTCTGCTGCTACACGAAGTAAATACTTACCATAGGCTGCTTTTTTGAGGGGTTCTGCCAGTTTTGCCAACTGTTCGGCAGTGATATACCCCTTTCTAAAAGCAATTTCTTCGATACAAGCTACTTTGAGTCCTTGCCTATGCTCTATGGCTGCGATAAAGTCGGAGGCTTGTAATAAAGCTTCTGGTTTTCCTGTATCGAGCCATGCTATTCCCCTCCCCAAAAGCGTTACCTTCAACTTTTTTTCTTCCAAATATAATTTGTTTAGATCGGTTATCTCCAGTTCTCCCCGTGCAGACGGCTTTAATCTCTTAGCTTTCGCTACAACCGAATTATCGTAGAAATAGAGCCCTGTTACTGCATAATGCGAAGGTGCTTGCTGAGGTTTCTCAACAATAGCTGTTACCTTCTTTTCCTGGTCAAATGCCACTACACCATAGCGTTCGGGATCCTCTACATGATAACCAAAAACTTGGGCACCCGCTTGAAGTTGATTAGCCTTTTCAAGTTTTTCTGAAAGTCCATAGCCAAAGAAAATATTATCACCCAAAATCAAACTGACGGGCGCTTTGTCAATAAATTGCTCACCAATCAGAAAAGCTTGTGCGATGCCTGCTGGAGAAGGTTGTCTCGCATAGGTTATGGCTAAACCTAACT
>JAKSDE010000203.1 GCA_022360235.1 Cytophagales bacterium | reverse complement strand
GGTATAGAATTGAACCTGTGCAAGCAAAGAGGTTGGAGTAAAAAGGGTGCTTTATTATCCGTTACTAAAGAGAGGCCAACTTGAGAAGCGGCTCCATGTAATAGGATCCCTCAATGGGAAAAGCGTATTAGCACCGGTATGGTTTAGGGGTAGTTGTAGCAGTAAGCTTTTTGATGAATGGGTGTGCTTTGATTTAGTGAAAGAGTTACAACCCGGTCAAGTAGTGATCCTGGACAATGCGTGCTTCCACCCATCAAAAAAGGCCTTATCATTCATAGAGGGAGCCGGGTGTAGGGTTTAATTTTTACCTGCTTACTCCCCAGATTACAATCCCATAGAGCATTTATGGGGAAATATAAAGAGGTGGTTGCAGGGAAAAATCAAAGGATCTATAAGTAGCGTAGTAAATGTATTGGAGCATCTTGAAGTATTTTTCAATCGCTGTTTTCTGAAACTTGAAATCCTTAACTCAATATGAATTACTATAACCTGTAGAAAGTGCAGCAGTACAGCATTAAATGGGTAGGCAGATTTGAGCAACTGTATCCCTGTTAATTAAGCGTAGAATTTCGAAAAAATTCTTACAAAACTCAACCTGTACCAGCTATCTTCCCTTGTAGTAGCAAAGGGGTTTGATAGGGTTCAATACAACCCACCTAAAACTCGGAACTAAGAACTAGAAACTATAAGCTACAATATTGAAGTGTATTTCAAAAAAAATGGTGCGGAATAAGAGACCTAACTATTTTCTTTCTCTTTTGCTAGGGCTTACTCAGCTTTTTGCGGAGGGGATACTTTCTTTGATTTACTTGTTTATAAAGTGTTTGCGGTACTTTTGATGAAAACATTGGTGGTTGGATAGGCGGTTTTACCCAATCGAGGTGGCCTTTTACCCACACATAAGCCAACCCCAGTGCTAAAATCAAAATGAATAAGAGTGCTTCTAGGAAGGCAAACCAAGTCCATTGTCCGGCGGTTGCTTCTTTTAAGTCGCTTTTCCCCAACACGGTTGCCCAAGGGAAGAGAAAGATGATTTCTACTTCAAAGAGCATGAAGATAAGTGCGATTACGTAGAAGCGTGTGTTAAACTTACCCCATGCACTGCCTGTAGGTGCTTCGCCTGACTCATAGGTAGTCAATTTTTCGGTGTTAGGACGGTGAGGACGAAGACGTAAACTCACTAATGAGCCTATACCAACAAACACTAAAGCACCGACAATGAATAAGAGTATTTCTTTCAAGGCTGTGTACTCGGTAGTAATCATGTTGCTTGTATTTTAATTGTGTTGCTAGGTATACAGCTATCCCTTTACTAGGTCTTAAGCGCTATAAATCTATGTTAAAGTTAGGTGGTATCCAGTCTTTGTATTATTTTGGGGCCTTTGTTTTACCTCGTTAGGAAATCATTTTTATAACCCTGTAATTAACTGCTAATACTTACCAAAAGTGAAGATAAGAAAAAGAAGTGAATTCAGTCACCTAGGTTTCATCATGGCCGCGGCAGGCTCAGCCATTGGGTTAGGTAATATTTGGAGTTTCCCTAGTCAAGTGGCTAAAAATGGGGGGGCAGCTTTTGTCTTTGTTTATTTGATTTTGACGTTCCTACTAGCCTATCCAGCGCTTATGGCTGAAATTACTATTGGGCGATATACGCGTTCCAATCCTGTAGGTGCCTTCAAAAGTGTAAGCAATGCAAGAAAATTGGTAGGTGTTGGCTTTTATGGGCTTCTATGTGTTGGATTAATTTTGAGTTTTTATGCGATTGTGGGTGGTTGGATGATAGCTTATTTTTTCGAACCTATTTGTTTAATGCTTGGGCTAGAGCAAGCAGCTACATGGGTAGTGAGTCAAAGCATTGCCAGAGATATTTTATTTACGACGCTCTTTTTCTTGATGACAATTTTAGTGATTACAGCTAGCATCCAAAAAGGAATTGAAGCCTGGTCAAAACGTTTGATGCCTCTGCTTTTGGTACTGTTACTAGTGCTTATTTCCTACGTGCTTACCCTAGATGGGGCCTTGGTGGGACTTAAAAACTACTTAGTTCCTGACTTCTCCAAAGTATGGAATCCATCGCTTATTGTAAGTGCCATGGGGCAAGTTTTTTTTTCTGTTTCATTAGGTGCAGGGACCATGGTAGTATATGGCTCTTATATCAGTAAGAAACAAAACTTAAGCCGCTTAAGTTTATTGGTAGTGCTTTTTGATTTGGGTGTTGCTTTTCTAGCAGGCCTATTGATTATTCCCGCTATGTATGCAGCAGCAACCAATGGGACAAAGATTTTTGATGCCGATGGGAATCTTATGGAAGGAGATAGTATTGTTTTTCAAGTATTACCTGCCCTTTTTAATTCGATGGATAAAATGGGTCATTGGGTAGCCTTGATATTCTTTTTATTAATGATCATCGCTGCGCTTACTTCTTCCATTTCTATGTTAGAAGTACCTGTCTCTTATGTAGTAGATGAGCAATTCACAACGAGGAAGAAAGCAAGTTGGCTAGTAGGGGGTGCTTTTTGGCTCATTAGCATCTTAATCATCTGTAATTTTGATATATTATTTGATTTTGTTATTGTGCTGACTACCCAATATTCACAACCCCTCTTAGGAGTGCTATACTGCATTTTTGCAGGCTGGCTATTACGTCGAGATAAATTACTGAAAGAAGTCAAACAAGGCTTCCCGCATGCAGAAAATAGCTTTTTCTTTAAAGTTTGGCCTATCTTCGTAAAATTTATTACGCCCTTATTAATTATCACAGTGTTTGTGTATTCTTTGTTCCAAGCGCTATAGCGTCGATAGGAGTAGGGGAGTCTTAGTTCTTGGTTCCTAGTTCTTAGTTCTTAATTATCCCTCATACTACTATTACTTGATTCTATCTATCGGAACTAAAACTAGAAAATAGTTTTGAAAATAATAATTTAATATATTTACTTTTTTAAATTAAAAT
>JAKSDE010000419.1 GCA_022360235.1 Cytophagales bacterium | reverse complement strand
CGAAAGAAACCCTCCCTTTTTTGAGCCGGGTTAAAGAGAAGCATTAACCGGGTCTCTTCCTTTGAGTCATTTCTAAATGCATGTGCCGTAAACCTGGGGACATAGATGACGGTGCCTTGTTCTGCCTGTCGTTCGCTGTTCCCTACATTCACCGTTAATCGCCCCCGCGTTACCACAAAAGTTTCGTCCATGAAACGATGATAATGCGGCTTAGCGCCAATGGCCCCGGGGTTCAGCGAGATTTCATAAAGGCCGAGTTGGTCATTTGACATGGCACTGGTTACTTTAAGACAGATGCGCATCCCGTTCATATCCAATGATTCTCCTTCCCCTGGGGCAACGATGATACCCTGGTTTTCCAACCTGTCATGGAAGGGATCGATTTTTTGAGGTGTCATATTGTGTTATGGATTAATTGATCAATTTCTGTTTTTACCTTCGCCTTGGTGTCGGCTAAGTTGGTGTCAAGGCTGGTGCCTTCGAGGGATATTTGTCCTTTCACCTTGATCCCAATAAATTCCAGCATGGTCTTCACGTAAGGTTCGTAAAAATCGTACAGCTCGGATTCCGTACCCTTATAATATCCTCCTTTCGTGGTGATCGTATAACCCACTTTTCCTTCCAATAACCCATAGTAACCCTGTTCACCTACACGGATCGTATGCCGTACCCGGGTCACCTGGTCAATGTAAGCTTTGAGCGCAGAAGGTACGGATAGGTTGTACATCGGGCCGCTGACTAAGATCTCGTCTGCCTCCTTCAATTCAGCGATTAACTGATCGGATAATGCAGTTGCCCTTTTGTCTTCTTCGGTCATCTCCTCTTCGGAAGCATAAAAACCCGTGATCGTGTTACTTTCAATGTGGGGGATCCGCTCTTCGATCAAGTCCCTGCGGATCACCTTACCCTGTGGGTGTGTCTTTCTCCAGGATACTTCAAAATGATCTGATAGTTCTTTGGAATGCGAACCCGTACGGGTTGAGCTGCAATCCACTCTCAATAAAGTCTTCATT
>JAKSDE010000413.1 GCA_022360235.1 Cytophagales bacterium | reverse complement strand
TATCTCGCGGCCATTCGGGCCAGTCTCGCGTCCCCGAAGCTGCTGAGTAACTTATGCAACAAGCTTGATGCCCCGACACATACACGCTTGTTGGCTACAAAACTCAAAACTAGTGACAACAAGCCACTGCCTGGAATCCGTTGCTTTGAAACTTTGTCCAGTGCGTCAGAATGTTATGTAAGTTTTAAAACACCCTGTTAGGGCTGCGTCGCTTGCTGTCGGGCTGAACCTATGAAACCAGCAGAGTAGCCTTTCAGCGGCATGAACAGTGGGCCTACAAATGCATGAAACTCCCAGACAATCGGCAAGTTTCAGCGGCTAGCTATCGGAGCGAAGGCATTTGTATCTCATACATTACGAATACGCAAGCTGCACATGCGTGCCTTAACGTCGCTAATCTGTTGTAAACAATATTCCAGAAAAGCCGTGTGCACTTTCTGGCTGCCGTTACTTTGAGTTCACTGCTTTTCACTTTCCAGCTGCTTACGTCGTTGCTGACACCTCTGCTCGAGTGCTCAGCATAATCAGCAGGTAGCCGTGGCCGTGCCAAGCTAGTAGCGCTCCACTAGCGTTTATCCACTCTAGGCCAACTCTGGCTCTCTGACCAACTAACTAGCTTCTAGTAGGCTACATGGCTGAGCTTACTGTACCTGCGCCGGGCACCTTGGCCCCTATGCTCCCAAAAAAGTAGAGAGAGGAATCCACCCGCCTGACAGACTCGACGATCTGGAACGAATTCAAGTTCCACTAGGGCGACGTTGTGCTGGCGACCTACCCAAAATCTGGCACCCACTGGGCTCACTAGATTCTGACACAGCTAATTTGGGAAGGGCAGGAAGCATTCGACAAGGCCATGCCCTTGTGGCTTGACTTCCGGGCTATTCCACAGGTCCTGGGAGTGTCAAGGGAGCAGCTGTTGGCCCGCATTGAGTCCCTCACACACAGGCGATGCATCTCCACTCATCTACCATCGGATGCTCTTGTATTCTCCGAGAAAGCAAAGTATGTGGTCGTCTGCAGGGACGGGCGCGACGTCGCGTGGAGCTTGCATACATTTATGAGCAGGTTTTCTCCTTCCTTTGTCGAAATGGTCAACGGCCTTCCGGGGGCGGACGCTCCGCTTGTTAAGCAACCCGATGCAGCGGACGTGGTGGGCTTCTATAAGGAATTTCTAAAAAACGATGGCCACCCAGTAACGGGGCCTCAGTTCTGGCACCACGTGCGCTCGTACTGGGAACTTCAGCACCTGCCGAACGTGTACCTGCTGCACTACAACAACCTTAAGAAGGATTTGAGGGGGGAGATCCAAAAGCTCGCTGGTT
>JAKSDE010000331.1 GCA_022360235.1 Cytophagales bacterium | reverse complement strand
GCTTATGGGGTACTGACTGGTGTTCGCAAAGGACGTAAACGTAACCTAACTTTCCATCATCCATTTGTAGCTTGAATACCAAATCACTATGGATTTGTCTTAATGTTCTCTTTACGAAAGACTTATTGGTAAGTTCTACTTTAATAATATGCTTGGTAATGCTTGGTTCAAAGTGAGCACAAATGAACGCTTTACATTCTTCAGGTGTGCTTAAGTAAGACTTTACAAAAGCATCATGCGGTGTTGTGACTTGATTGATTTTTTTCATAGAGCAAAGTTAAAAAAATTAATGAATTAATTTATTTGATAAGAAAATTTTCTTAGAGCAAGGCCCGGCCCCTAGGAAAAAATAGGCATAAGAAGTCAAAAAACAGGGTTGTAATCGATGAGTTTCATAGGTTAGGGGCCTCCTAGGTAGAGAAAGTATCTAAAATCGCCTTATTGGCGTTCTCACGTTTTTTTAGTTACGCAAGCTATTGGAAGTTACGACTAGAGACAGTTAACCTCTATCATATTTTGTGATCTCCGCTTCACACAGTTCCTTTGTAAGCGCTTCTAAGACTTTTACTCTCCCAGCCAGGTATTCTAGTTCTTCTTGGGTGATGACATAGTTCTTGTCATATCTCGCACTGACATAAGCTTTTCTAAGAAGTTTAAAAAGACGCTTCTCTTCTTCCGTGGAGTGAGGAAGTGCAGTAGCCATCTCCGCCTTTATTTTGCTGGCTAGGTTGCCTAATTTTTTAATATCATGGGTTTTAGGCCTATAGTCGGTAAACACCAGTAAAAATGTGACATAGTAGCACTCAGTGGCTTGATGGAGTAAAAAGGCTGCTTGATTATAATCTCCTCGCTCAAGTACCGATTGAAAAGTAATAAAAAAAGAAGATGCACTTTCAAACCAATCCTCAAAGTAGTCTTGGGCTTTTTTCTTTCGTTTTTTGGGACTCAGGGGTTGCGGGGTAGCTAGCTGGTAATTACCACTGTCATAGAGTATGGTTCCTTCTTGAAGAATGTCGACAAAGAAGTAGTAATTTTCTTTGATCTTCTCATTAAAAAGGCCGATGCCATGGGCAATGATATGGGTATCTGTCAGCCTTTTCCGCGCACGAATTTTATCTTCTATGCTACACCATCGCCAATCTTTCTCTGCGCTCTTTTCTTTTCTGGTAACCACAAGAATGTCAACGTCACTCTCATACTCATAGGTAACCCCCTCTTCTACATAATGGTCTTTGATCCATTTTCCTGTGCTATAGCTTCCAAACAGGATAATCATCTCCACAGGAGCGTTGGCTAGGATGAT
>JAKSDE010000336.1 GCA_022360235.1 Cytophagales bacterium | reverse complement strand
GTAGCCACCCTGCTGTTAGATAAGGGCGCAGCAGTCGATGCAAAAGATGATAGAGGTCAAACCCCCCTGCACAGGGCTGCAGCGTGTAATAGGAAAGAGGTAGCCACCCTGCTGCTAGAGGCAGGGGCATCTATAGAGGAAAAAGACAAGTATGGTCGTACCGCTCTGCATTTGGCAGCCATCTCTGTTAATATTGAATTAGTCACCCTGCTGCTAGACAAGGGCGCTGATATTAATGCAGCAGACAAGGAGAGACAAACCACCCTGCACAGGGCCGCAGCCTATAATAGGAAAGAGGTAGTCCGCCTGCTGCTAGAGGCGGGGGCACCTATAGAGGAAAAAGACAAGTATGGTCATACCGCCCTGCACTTGGCAGCAGAGAAGGGTGATAAAAAGTTAGTCTCTCAGCTGCTAGAGGCAGGGGCACCTATAGAAGAAAAAGACAAGTATGGTCATACCGCCCTGCACTTGGCAGCAGAGAAGGGTGATAAAGAGTTAGTCACTCAGTTGCTAGAGGCGGGCGCAGAGATCAACGCAGAAGATGACTATGGTCAAACCGCCCTGCACGGGGCAGCCAGAAATAGTAAGACTGAAGTAGTCACCCTGCTGCTAGAGGCGGGGGTACCTATAGGGGCAAAAGACACCCAGGGTCAAACCGCCCTGCACTGGGCAGCCAGAAATGGTGATATTGAGTTAGTCACCCAATTGTTGGAGGGGGGCGCTGATATTCACGCAAAAGACAAGGAGGGACAAACCGCCCTGCACTGGGCAGTCAGAGGGAGTCACAAAGCGGTCGTAGCCCTTCTTGTAGAAGAAGGGGCAGATATCGATGCAGAAGATAGGTATCATAATACTCCCCTTAGCCTAGCAGGAGATAGTCGTGATCGAGAGATGGTAAAAATCTTATTAAAGGAAGATCAAAATGGTAACAATTCAAGGCAGAATCAAGTGAGGGTAAAGAGGTAATAGACAAACCAGACAATGAACAGGGAAGAACTCCCTTACATTGGGCAGCTGAAGAGGGTGATAGCACCCTAGTCACCCTGCTTCTAGCTAAAGACGCAGCGGTGAATGCAAAAGATGCAGTTTTACCTCTAGCTGATCTACAGCTACTAGCTTAATTTTTCTTGTATTGAGTCGTTCCCTCACAGCTCCTTTGCAGGAGTGGCGTAAGGAGTGGACAGCTATCGTAAAAAGAGTCAGAAGAAAATAACAAAAAAGATTTAATTATGAAATTATTTTCTTGTAGAAAAGAAAAGTTTCAATTATCTTTGTGGATGAGTTTTTGTTAACTTTACTTTTTTTATTAACTTTACAGGATTGAGGTCTCAAGGGTGCTCGCCCTTTAGTTTAAAAAGGGAAAAAGGAGTGCCCTTAATGGGGTGTAAATACAGGGATGAAGGGATTAGAGGGAGATGAAATTTTTTTGCAATACGAGAATCTCTATAGAAAAATATACAAGAATGAAAGGATTAAAGATCATCTTAGTGCTACTAGTAGCTGTATGCTGCGCAAAAAAGAAAGTAGAAATCTATTCAGAAAATAACTTAGCCATCAAAATGGATGCCGCCTTTATGAGGGTATTAGAGAGGGGTGATAATGAAATTGTAGCCAATATGCTAAGAGAAGAGGAGCTTGAGGTAGATAAAAAAATGGGGAGGGAGCAGCGTACGCCCTTGCACTGGGCAGCGTGGTTTGGTCAAAGAGAGATAGCAGCGTGCTTGATAGATAGCGGAGCAGTGGTTGAGGCAATAGATAGAGAAGGGCGTACCCCGTTGCATTTGGCTGCTTACAAGGGGTGGAGTATGGTAGCATCCCTGCTTGTCGAAAGGGGAGCAGCTATTAATGTAAAAGATAGCTACGGTAATACCCCCCTGCACGTAGCTGGTGAAATGGGGCACCATGAGGTAGTATATCTACTTTTAAGACAGCAAGAGGTAGGTAAGGAAGAAGAAAATAATGTTGGTTATACCCCCTTGCACTTAGCAGCGCTTCGTGGTCACGAAGGAGTAGTAGCACATCTTATAGAGAAAGAGGCCAATAAAGAGGTACAAGCTGAAAAAGATGGCCGCAAGCCCTTGCACCTAGCAGCTTTAGGGGGTCACGAAGGAGTAGTAAACTTACTCATAAAACACGGAGCAACGATTGACACCAAAGATGCGGATAGGGCTACTCCCCTAGCCTTAGCAAAAGATGAAGAGCACAAAGCAGTAGTAAACATCCTCTTATGGGAGCAAAGGAGAAGAGCGTGCTGTAAGTGGTGGAAGTGTCTAAAAGAGAAATACCCTGGAGTTAAAGAGGAGGCTGATAAACATCTGAATGGGCAGCCTTCCAATACTAAGCTCGGGTGTCTTTACGGTCTGCTTTGTCCCCTACTTCGCTGTTGCTGTGAAAATGATGCAGCTAATGGTACTTCCTCCATGAATGACAAGACTCCATTAAATCAACCCTTAAATGATGAGTAAACATAGAAAAATCAAAGCGTTACAACC
>JAKSDE010000410.1 GCA_022360235.1 Cytophagales bacterium | reverse complement strand
TGGGATTAATCACCCCGTCTTAGCAGCAAAGTTAACTAAGTTTAGTTGAATTGTCAAGGCTAGTTCAGTTCAACATAATCATTTGTATTCGTAAAAAGAGTAAGCCTAGTTGCTCCTACTCCTACAACTTGCTAACTGCTGGATTCCCCCTCTCTTTTTCTCCCTGTGATTTCACGGCGGTAACGTCCTTGGCATTCTATTTCTAGACCTGTCAAATCTTCGATTAATCTTTGTAATGGAAGGGGGATATAATACCTCGGATATGTTTTCTCAGTACGATCACTTCCACTTATTTCTAAGTACCGTGGTCCAAGTACCAGTTTTAACAACACGTTACATTCTGCACAGTGAGGCCTACTGCATCCCATGGCCACTACATGTGTATAATGTGTGTTTGCCATGGCTCTTTTCTTCAAGAGTTGAAAAAGTCCCCCTTCTGCATGTGCTTGTTCAATCGTGACAACATGGTAACCCAAACCCTCAGCTTTTTCCCTGAGCTTACTTCTAAAATACCTAGCATTAGAGAAAGCGAATTTTTTATGGCTCTTTTTCCCACATCATCTTCTTCTTGTAGAAGAGCTGCGCATAGTATAGTTGTTGATTCCCTAAATAATCTCTTAAATAGTCCCTCTTGGACCTTAAGAATTTCTTCTGCATCACTTTTTAATTTCTCTGGAAGAATTTCATCAGGTGATTTAGCGTAGTTGTCTATCGTGCTATCTGTAAGCTTTTTCGTACGGTTGTATGTTGTAATATCTTCTGGTTCTACTTCTTCTTCTGTATCTGAGCCAGTGGGCATCTTTCCCCAATTAATCGACTCTGTTTCTATCTCTTCCATTACTGAAGCTCTTTGGTCTGCTATCAGTCCTATACTATCAATTAGATCATTTTTCTTACTTAGTACCACCCTCCTTCTAGCACCTTGATCTTGCCCTGGCACCCTCTCTAGATTAATCTTTGCAATATTTATCGCTCCCAGCTTAAACACTGAGAACTGTATAAGAAAAAAGCAACAAAAAAATTTATTTATCTTTCTAGTGTTCATTTTTGTTAGCAATTTCATGTTAAATAAGCCTTTGGCTTCTAGCTGATTGCGCTGAGAGGATTGTTACTACTCGTAAGCTTTAGTTGATATGATTTATCTTTCACTATTACTTACACTTAACAACTTTGAACTACTTCCCTTTCCTACTATTCCCTATTCTCTCTTGCTTCCTTCAATGGGGGGAGGGGTGAAAGTAATTCTACTATCTTACTATATTTTTCATGCTCTGCAGCGTCAGATTTTTTCAACTTTATCTGCAAAGTATAGGGGGGTAAAACCTCTCCTATTTTTAATTAATTTAGCGCCGTTATCTACGAGATATTCTACTACCTCTCTATGTCCCTCCGACGCTGCATAGTGCAAAGGCGTATTACCTGGTTTTGTTTGTTGATTCACATTTCCCCCAAAACTTTTTAGAATTTTTACTACTTCTACATCCCCTGCCTTTGCTGCCATATGCATAGGAGTTGCGCCCTCCTTATCTTGATTATCTACTTTTGCTCCTGAATCTTTTAAGTATTCTATTACTTTTGCATGCCCCTCCACTGCTGCCACATGTATAGCAGTTGCGCCGTTATCATCTTTTTTATCTACTTTTACTCCTAAACCTACTAAACATTTTATTACGCCCACATGTCCCTTCATTGCTGCTACCTGTAGGGGAGTAAAACCATATTTAGCTTCTGCATGCATGTCTGCTCCTAATTCTTGAAGCTTTTCTACTACTTTATCATGCCCCTGCTCTGCTGCTATATGCATAGGGGTATAGGCCATATCATATTCTCTCGCCTCTAGCGATGCTCCTGCTTTTTGAAGTTCTTCGATTATCGCCACATACCCCTGCTCTGCTGCTATATGCAAAGGAGTAAGAGCATTAGGTCCGGTTCTTACATCCACGTATGCTCCTTGCTCTATCAACATTTTTACTTCCTCAGTCTTACCCTCTCTCACTGCATTAATTAATTCCTCCTCAATAGATTCACTTCCTATAGATCCCTTCTCTTCTCTCATGTCAAATATTTTTTGGGAGCAGCTGATTACTAGAAAGACTACTAGTAATATTTTTATTGATTTCATAGCTAAGTTTATTTATTGTTGTACTAGTTTAATGTTTAATACCCAAGTTAACTAAATTTGGTCGAATTGTCAAGGCTAGTTCTAATAGCTAAGTTAACTAAGTTTAGTTGAATTGTCAAGGCTAGCATTTTACTAATTGTTTTTATTCATAACCATCAAAGAGACTCACGCCCTTCACAGGGCTGACACCTTATAAATACATCCTTGCTAGTTGGGAGAAAAAACCTGAGAGGTTTATCATTAATACTAACCTCTTCCCATGGGATTAATCACCCCGTCTTAGCAGCAAAGTTAACTAAGTTTAGTTGAATTGTCAAGGCTAGTTCAGTTCAACATAATCATTTGTATTCGTAAAAAGCGTAAACATAGTTACTCCTACTCCTAAAACTTGCTAACTGCTGGATTCCCCTCTTTTTCTCCCTGTGATTTCACGACGGTAACGTCCTTGGCATTCTATTTCTAGACCTGTCAAATCTTCGATTAATTTTTTTAATAAGGGGTAATATAATACCTGTCATATACTCTCTCCTCATTTCTATTTCCACTTATTTCTAAGTACCGTGGTCCAAGTACCAGTTTTAACAACACGTTACATTCTGCACAGTGAGGCCTACTGCATCCCATG
>JAKSDE010000443.1 GCA_022360235.1 Cytophagales bacterium | reverse complement strand
GGGAAAGTTCTCTTGAAATTCTCCCGCTACGGTCCCGGTTGTGATCCCAAAGGTATTGGGACCTTCCGGGCTGAATTCAATTTTACTTATAAGTTTATAGATCCTGCCTGCCTTATCATGGTAATGATCGTAGGTGGACTCCTGTATGACGTAATTGACAAGGACGATGGATACGAATATCCCGATCGTGAGACCAACGGTGTTGATAACCGTACCCTGTTTGTTTTTGAAAATTCTTCTTAATGTAAACCTTAAGCCAGTCATAGTGGTGAATAATTGCGAGTGAACCTAATTAATCCAATCATCATGCCATGTGACTTATATAGTTGATAATGAGTTACTTGCGTCTTTCGCTCATTTGATCAATGTTCACTTTCGATCAAGTTAGGTTAAAATGTGAACGTAAGTAACCGCCTTGGAACGTATCGATCATGACATTGTATCCGCTCCAAAGCTCAGAAATTGTTTTGTCCCAGGCTATTCGTTAAGCCCTTTCTTTGCGCCCCCGGGTAAATGGCCGCTCTTAAGCATTGACCTTGAAAAATGAATGATAATTTCTTGTGGCTTAACGAGAAACCAATGTAAATTTAAAGCTAAAATACAGCAGAGGCTATCGTCCGTATGGCTGGGTAAGCTACTGCCTATTCCTTCTCACTCCACATGGCCAAAGCCGTTGAACCAAAGTGTTATCATTTCAAAACTAGAAATAAACCAGTTTAATATGAAAATACCAACTTGGGCAATTGTTATCGGGATCTGCTTAATGCTATTTGGAGGGTGTGGTGTAGGCAAAAACATCCAAGCGATCAATATGCCTAGCCTGCCGGAAATGCAGCAAAATATGATCACCAAAATGCATAGTATTGGTGCAGAAACCTCCCCTGGTACCCTGGCTACCGTTCCTGGAGATGATGCAGAAGCTTTCAAAAGTATTGCCGAAGAAATGGGTGAAATACTTAAGGTGTAGGAGTTTACCAAAACATGGACGGTAAGGTTTGGATATATTGGCTTATTTGTGGCAACACTTTACATCCTTTCCGGGGTATTTCTCCTGCTAAAAGGGAGCTTCTCCATCCAACTCATATATGTGGCCTTGGCAACAAGTATTGTATTCAGTGGAATTCAAACTTTGGTGTTAGCTTCTGACCCCCCTGGCGGACTCATTTCAAAATCAGCTGGATTTAGCAATATATTTGGGATAATTGTAGATATAATCCTGGTCGTGGTAATCATAGCCATCGATAAAACCACCTATGTAAACAACCCTGCAAAATCGCAAGAAACCTCGTGAGTATCTAATGTTTATGTGACCTGTAAATGGATAGCCACTTCATAGACCATTGAGATCAAACCCCTATCTTTAAGCGCTAGGATGAACGCGGGAGGTCATGTATTACCCGGGACTATACAACCAGTTTTCAAGATTTCAATTGTTGGGGATCGTGATCGTCTTTGGATAATTCAGCTGGTCCTGTGTTAGTTTTGGTTACGCAAATACCCACAAGGCCTTTAGAGTGGACCTGCAAGAAACTCACTTACGGCAGTTTCCAAAAGCATCTTACTTAGGCAAGGATAGAATGAGAAGAGAACTACATAAACTACTTATGGTCATCCTGGCTTCAAGCTGGACCCCGGGAGCCAGCGGGACTGGGCTTAACGAATACCCACTGGATGTGACCCGCTACACTTTAACCATAGAGC
>JAKSDE010000199.1 GCA_022360235.1 Cytophagales bacterium | reverse complement strand
TATTCACCAGGCTGTTTTGAATCATGTTCTCCCCCTGAGCTTGTCTAGTTTGCTTTTTCATAATAGTAAGTCATTAAATTTTTTTTAAAATATATATTTTACACAATTATTATGACGTTCCCGGAAAGCATGAAGAAGCCTGTAAGCATGACAGGTGTACAGGCGCGTTTGCCTTATGCGATTGAAATTGAATAGCCACAAGGGGGGTAGATTTGCGTATTGAGACTGTTGCAAAACTAGGTTACATCCCTTCTTTATAAGCTATATGAGTGGATTTTGATGCGTTTTGCAGCAGGCTAGTATTAAAAATGACGAGGGTAAGACAGTTAAGGAGTCGTTCCTTCCTATTGGAGCGGATAAGCATAACGAACACCCGTTTACGGGTTATTTGCGTCTGAATTTTTGAGAAGTTCTACAACCTTTAGGTGGCCATTTGCTGCTGCCCAGTCCAGAGGCGTCATACCACTACGATCTAGTTTATATTTATCCGCGCCTTTTTCTATAAAGAATTTTACGACCGCTAGGTGGCCATTTTCCGCTGCCCTGTGTAGGGACGTCTTACCATTATTATTTGCTGCACCGACATTCGCACCTTTTTCTATAAGGAGTTTTACGACCGCTAGACGGCCATTTTGAGCTGCCCCGTCCAGGGGCGGCTTACCAAAATTATATGTTGCATCGACAATCGCACCCTCTTTTATAAGAAATTCTACGACCGCTAGATGGCCCTCTCTTGCTGCCAAGAAGAGCAGAGAATTCCAAAACTCATCTTTATCCCTACCGTTTTCTTCCAAGAATTTTAAGAACTCTTCCTCTTTTAAGAATTTTAAGAACTCTAGGAAGCCATTTTCTGCTGCAAGGCCCATGGCAAGCATAAAATCATGCATTGCTTCAACGGCATCCGTGTTCTTTTCTATTTCTATAAGGAATTTTACGACCTCTAGATGGCCATTGCTAGCTGCCTCGTGCACGGGCTTCAGACTATCATCATCATTCTCTGCATTGACATCCGCACCGTTTTCTATAAGGAATTTTACGACCGCTAGGTGGCCATTGAAAGCTGCCCCGTGCAGGGGCGTACGACCTTTTCTATCAACTGTATTTTTATCCGCGCCCTTTTCTATAAGGAATTTTACGACCGCTAGGTGGCCCTCTTGAGCTGCCCTGTGCAGGGACGTATGACCAGTATCATCTTGTGCATTGACATCCGCACCCTTTTCTATAAGGAATTTTACGACCGCTAGGTGGCCATTTGCTGCTGCCTCGTGCAGGGGCGCAGATTATTATTCTCTGCATTGACATCCGCACCGTTTTTAGGTTCTGTTGGTTTTTCTTGAGGATCAGAAGGAAGCTGATCATTAGTGCCTTTTTTTACACATCCTACTACTGTGAGTGTAGCGACTAAGGCGATAGGTAAATAACTTTTAAGTATGTGTCTAATGTTTTGTTGTAATGTTAGTTCCTTTATTGTAGCAAATATACTAATCTTTTTTTTAATTATACGCAAATCCCAGAAAACAGTTACACACATTGAGTGAGTGGCGTTAAGAAATCCTGAGCGGGGCGCGTAATGTAGTAACATTAAAGAAAAAATAGTGCGTCAAATCTAATTCTATGGGGTAAAAAAATGCATTACTTATGTAACCTAACAAAATGCTCGTAAAATGCGATGACTGTCTCTATACCTTTGAAAAAGTTATGTACACTAAAATTCTCATTCGGTGAGTGAACAACATCTGATTCAAGTCCAAAGCCCATCATAGCAATATCAAAGCCTAGCATTTCTTTAAAGGTTACGATAATAGGAATAGTTCCTCCACACCGTACTGGAATAGGACGCTTTCCCCACACCTCTTCAAAAGCTTTACTCGCCGCTTGAAAGGATACTGAAGTAGCATTAACTAGGAAAGGGTTACCTTCTCCTGCGTAGGCTTTTACATTTACTTTAACACTTTTGGGGGCTATCGAAGTGAAATAGCTGATGAATAGTTTCTTAATTTCTTTTGCTTCTTGGTGAGGAGCAAGGCGCATCGATATTTTGGCATGTGCTTTTGCTGGAAGTATTGTTTTTACGCCTTCTTCTACATATCCTCCCCACATACCATTCACATCTAAGGAGGGTCTCGTACCTGTTCGTTCTATTGTAGTGTACCCTTTCTCCCCTTCAATGTCTTCTATGCCAAGTTCTTTTTTATAAGTGGCTAAATCAAAAGGTATCTTATTAAGTTCCGCTCGCTCCTCTTCTGAGAGTGCTACAACCTTATCATAAAAGCCAGGAATAGTAATTCGATTATTTTCGTCTTTCAAAGAAGCGATCATTTTACAAAGGACATTGAGCGGGTTGGCAACTGCTCCTCCATACGTTCCAGAATGTAAGTCTTTATTAGCGCCTGTCACCTCTACTTCTAGATAGACGATCCCCCTAAGTCCTACATCTAGTGAAGGCTGTGCTAGGGATAATAAAGAAGTATCTGACACGAGGACTGTATCGGCCTTTATGCGTGCATGGTTTTCTTTGTTTTTAAGAAAAAGCGTGATACTTTCAGATCCCTTTTCTTCTTCTCCTTCGATCAAAAATTTAACATTACAAGGTAATTGCTTGGTAGCAAGCATTGTTTCGAAGGCCTTTATGTGTATGTACACCTGGCCTTTATCATCAGAAGCGCCTCTGGCATAGATCTTTCCATCTCTTATGGCAGGCTCGAAAGGAGGTGTATCCCAAAGTTCGTAAGGATCGGCCGGTTGGACGTCATAGTGACCATAAACCAATACAGTAGGTAGGTTTTTATCAATAATTTTTTCTCCATATACTAAAGGGTGTCCTTCTGTATCGATCAACATAACCTTATCAACCCCTGCTATTAACAGTTTTTGTTTAACAAACTTAGCTGCTTTTCTGACGTCTTCAGAAAATTTTTGGGCAGTACTAACAGAAGGAATACGCAAAAAGTCAATGAGTTCACCTAAGAAGCGCGCTTTATTACTGGCTATATAGTTCTTTATAGCTTGCATTTTAGTTAAGGTATGCATGTTTTTGAAATAGAAGTTAAAAATAGATTCTTAAATTTACTAATTATAAACGAAGACCCAAATTATAAACGAAGATCCATACGCTTTGCAGAAAAATCCGGTTGTCCACCTAAGGGTCTATATTTTATTTTTCCTTGTGAAACGATCTTTTCACAAGAATATTTTTAGCTATAGTGCATTAAATACTCAAACTTTCTATTTTTACTTTTTATTTTAATTTTTTAGTCTTACCTTCGTAGATTGAATTCAAAAATTTACAGAGAAAGATAACTATAAAGAATAAAAAACCTTATGAAGATTATTAGAAGACCCAGAAGAAGTAGAAAGTCAGACGTCATTAGAGCATTGTTGGAAGAGACAAAGCTATCTTTAGAAGATTTCATTTTCCCTCTTTTCCTAAAAGATGGAGACGGTACTAAAGAAGCAGTACCTTCTATGCCCGGTGTTTATCGTCACACTGTAGCTTCATTACTTAAAGAAATAGAAGAGTGCATACTATTAGGTGTTAAGAACTTCTGCCTCTTTCCTTTTATCGACGATACGTTAAAGGATCAGTTCGCGTCAGAAAGTTATAATCCAGAAAGTATTTATTTAAAGACTGTTCGAAAGATTAAAACTCACTTCCCTGAAGCCTATTTGATGACCGATGTAGCTATGGATGCCTATAGTAGTGATGGGCATGATGGTGTATATCAAAAGGAAGCAATTTTAAATGATGAGACCTTACCGATCTTGGGAAAGATGGCGTTAGCACAAGCCCAAGCAGGTACAGATATTATTGGTCCTTCAGATATGATGGATGGGAGGATAGGCTATATCAGAGAAGTGTTAGATAAGGAAGGATTCAAAGAAGTACTCATCATGGCTTATACAGCAAAGTATGCAAGTGCGCTTTACGAACCTTTCAGAGAGGCACTAGGTAGTACACCTAAAAAGATAGATAAAAAAACATATCAAATGAATCCTGCTAATAGAAGAGAGGCACTTGTCGAAGCAACACTTGATATTCAGGAAGGGGCGGATGTTTTGATGGTTAAACCAGCCATATGTTATTTAGATGTAATTAAAGCGCTGAAAGACTGTTACAACCTTCCCGTCGCTGCTTATAATGCAAGTGGTGAGTACGTTATGATAAAAGCAGCAGCTCAAAATGGTTGGTTAGACGAAAAAGAAGTCATGCTTGAAAGCTTAATAAGCATTAAGCGAGCAGGGGCAGATATAATTTTATCTTATTTTACAAAAGAGTATGCCAAACTACTTAATAAGTCTAATTTCTAAAGGCTCGTTCTATATTTAGCAACACTCCAATACAGACCTTGCATGTAAAGGAAGGGAGGGTTATGGATTCTGGTGAAAAGAAGAAGCTATCCACCCTCCTCCTATCACATCTTCTCCTTCATAGAATACAGCAGCCTGCCCTGGTGCAACGGCATGAACACCTTTTCCAAAAAATACTTTCATGGTATCTCCTGCTTGCTCAATAACAGCTGGTGTGCCTCTATCGTTATATCTTACTTTAGTGATGGTATCTACTTTTTGCCCGTTCAAATCAGCATACTTGACCATACTTAACTTGTTGACGTACATACCGTCTCTAGCTAACTCATCAAAGGTACCTAATACAACACGGTTTTTGTTGGGCTGTATAGCTGTCACATATACTGGATAGCCTAAGGCAATACCTAGCCCTTTTCTTTGACCTACTGTATAAAATGGATAGCCTTCGTGATGGCCTACTACTGTACCATCTTCGAGTACAAACTCCCCTCCTTTCATATTCTCTTCTAAGCCTTCTATCCTCCGCTTTAAAAAGCCTCGATAGTCATTGTCAGGCACAAAGCATATCTCATACGATTCTGATTTACGAAGCAAGTCATGGAAGCCTCTTTCTTGGGCAAATGCTCGTATGGCTGATTTGGTTAAGTTTCCTAAGGGAAAGATAGTTCTACTCAAACTTTCTTGTGAAATTCCCCAAAGCGCATAAGATTGATCTTTGTTTTTATCCTTCCCTTTTGAGATGACAAAGCGCCCATTTTCTTGGCGAATGTTGGCGTAATGGCCTGTAGCGATAAACGCACAGTCAAGCTTGTCTGCTCTTTTCAAAAGCGCATCCCACTTAATATGGGTATTACATAACACACAAGGATTGGGTGTTCTACCTGCTAGGTATTCATCTGTGAAATGATTAATGACATAGTCGCCAAACTCTTCTCGAATATCTAGGATGAAGTGTGGAATATCCATGTTGACTGCTATGTTACGCGCATCATTCATAGCATCGAGGCTACAACAACCCGTCTCTTTTTTACTACCTCCTGCGGTGGTATAGTCCCACGTTTTCATAGTAATACCTATTACCTCATAGCCCTGCTCTTTTAACATGACAGCAGCTACTGAGCTATCTATACCACCACTCATAGCCACCAATACACGTCCTTTTTTGCTCATCTGCTTTTCTTCTATTAAACTTCTTTCGAAACTCGATATTTAAGCTCCCTACTATAACATGTTGTCCATGCATTTTAATAGGCCCACCTAACGCGTCCTCAGCCCCCAAACCATGCTTGATACTCACAGATACGTATTCTACAAACTTCTTACACCCATCTCCCTAGAGATCCACCTTTGAAAAATGGCGTTCAGAGGGGCTGTAGAAAACTGGGCAGGAATTGCTTCCATTCCGTCATTGTTTACTCGTTTCTATTCAAATACAGTGCTCAAGGAGTATATCGAGCAACTTTTTGACTAGGAAAGGAGTGTCTTCTACAGTCCCCTATCGAAACCATGAACTAAGAACTAAAAAATAGCACCATCGAGCATTAAGGGTCGACTATTGAGCTTGTAAGCTTCTTTATTGAACTAACACGTGAAAGTTACCTATCCTCCTGTAGCCTCGTTGAAGGCTAATTTAAGGGGCATTGAGGTGCTAAATGAGTAGCTGTGTTTATAATAGTTAACCAATGGCGCTTCTCACTCGTTTAGCATAGGCTCTAAATGCCTCTTGGAAGTTCATCTTCCCCTTCTTTATTTTTTCTAGAATCCAGCTAGCAGCAAGCACGTGCGTTAATTTTTCTCCTTCATTTTCTCCTTCTACCTCGATGGGAGGTACTTTTTCTTCTACAATTGCTTTCTCTGCCTTACGTAAATTACCCAGCGTTTCGTTCTCAACAAGTTTTTGAATGCTTGTGCGCTTCATCGTGGTTTCCCTTAAGTTTTTCGATCATCTTCAAGATAACTTTTTCATCGCTTGTAGACTCTTCTTCTAGGAGCACACCATTTTTAAAGGTACTGATGTGCGGTATGTCTTGTATGTCATCCACCCCCAATTTGCTAAGAAAAAATTTTGCAGTGGGGTATTCCTCGGTGTCTACCCTAACAAACATAATATCTTTGAATCGTTCTTCTTTAGACATTTTATGGAATTTAGGGATAAGTAGCCTACAATGCCCACACCAATCCGCAAAATACTCAATTACTACTTTTTCATTATCTTTCAAGACTTTCTTGAGTTCTGAATCTGTTTGTACACCTATAATCATTTTCTTTTGTTTTTTGTTTTACAAGTATATTAATTTTACGACAAAGTTTAAAATAGGGTAGCGTACTACTACTCTTTTTATTGAGCTATCTATTGTTTGACTAGACGATTTGTTTAGTGGCATCTAAATAAATAGCTTAAAGTGACAGCTATAGAAATAGATGAGGCAATTGTTATGTTTTTATCCACCTATTTCTTTCTCTCATAGTTAAAATTAAAAACTTAAGTAAAGGTTATGGCTTCAAAGATACTTATAAAAATTAGTGAAGTCAATAATTTAAGTGATGCTAGATATTGTGCTGGGATGGGCGCCACACTCATGGGTTTTCCTGTAGATAAAGCACATCCTCATTACATAAGCCCTAATAAGTTTAAAGAGATTACAGCATGGATTTCAGGGGTAAAATTTGTAGGAGAGCTTGCGACGAATAATCTGCAAATCATCGAAAATATTCTTAAAAATTATACACTGGATTATATTCAGTTAAATGATCAGGGAGTTTTAGATACAGTACTTCCTCTCAATGTTCCTGTCATCCTCCGCCTCGTACTCCGAGGTGCTGAAAGCGTAGAAGCGCTTCATGAGTTCATGGATAAGTATTCACCCCATATTAGCTATTTCCTGATCGAAACAACACAAGTTAATGAACAAGTTGTTACACAACTTCAGCAAAATATTATACAATTGGCCACGTATTTTCCGATCATTCAGGCCTTTAATTTATTCTCAGACAATTTGCCCCTCTTGCTTGAAAAAACAAAAATCCGAGGTATTGCCTTACAAGGAGGCGAAGAAATCAAGCCAGGGTATAAGGATTTTAGTGGATTAGCGGATATACTAGAGGTGTTAGAAATGGATTAGTCGCCCCTTCATAACGCTCGATGGTGCTATTTTT
>JAKSDE010000284.1 GCA_022360235.1 Cytophagales bacterium | reverse complement strand
GGTTAGTAGGACAAAGTATGCTACTTTGCTGCATTGCCATCAAAGACTTTAATCCCAGACTGTATACTTGGCTTGACTGTCCCTGGAACCAACATTGCCCTTCTTCCCTGGTCATGTACAAGCAATTACCCCTGGCTGGTCCTAAAACCCATGTAACAAACCTCTGATATGAACTGTCTAAAGCGAATCTGAATTGAATTAGTCTATTCCAACTCCCGATATCAAGTAGAAAGTGACAATGTTTGTGATATGTAGTACAGCCGAACTCATGTGGGGGCTGCGTTAGGTGCAGCTGACACACCAACCGGCGGCCAGCACGCCACGCCACAACCAAAATCAACCGTGGGGGCTACAGTACAGCTAACAGTATATGTGCATGTGACTTGTCATTGCTGCTACTAGTCAGCAAGAACAAAATCATGTGCCAACATATCCCACTATGGGGATCATATGTGAGAAGGCTTACCTAAAAGTCACTTGTGAGGGCTTCTCACAGTGGGGCGGTTCATTTTTTTGAACCGACTGTACTGGTACTGGTGTACTACAGTTCAACATGCGAAGTTGGCGTGATGCGCCAACGCAAGCGTGTCATAGACTTGGAAGCTAAGTCGCGTACGGCCTGCGGGACACCTACTCTGCACAATCTTCTTCCTTGCCACATTCCATGTTTTCTTGTTAACCCTCCTCTATCTTAAGTGGTTGTCCGTCCAGCACTACATTGGCTGTTGGTCACGTAGTGATGCGCTTACTTGTCAGTTGTCAGCGTTGTCCAGTCAGCATGTGAAACTGTTCCAATTGGAACAGCTTAACATGACACAGTTTAACACTATCGCACTTCACACACGACCGCCTCACAGACGGTCTACAGCGGCAGCATGTTGTACTTCCAACAGCGAGCTAAATTCGCAATATGCGGCAGCGGCAGCGTCAGCGGAAGAGTCAGCGGCAGCAACGGCTGTGTGAGTTGAGCTTGTTGGAGTGTGACCACCCAGCTCTGATTTTCTGGAAAGCATGCATAAACTCCAATGAGCACGTCCGTGCGCAG
>JAKSDE010000276.1 GCA_022360235.1 Cytophagales bacterium | reverse complement strand
TCTGTTGCTCGAGCAGGAGCCTTTGTGGCCCTAGTACCCTGTTCTTCCCGGCTCGCATTCTCAGGTGTTGTCGCTTGATATTTTTACTAACTTAGCAGCTAATTCCATTTTGAAGCAAAAAATGAAGCGCAAAAATACACGAATCTTTCAGTTGACTTACCAAGACGCGGCAAAAGTAAAGATGCTCAGACTACCAAAGAAGTTAGCTACATCTTCAACCCTAACGTCTCATTCATCATGAAAACATCGCTTTCCCATCTACTCCCCAAAAGCAGGAAGAACTCGCCCTGATCAAGGAAATCATCCTAGCTAACGCTCCTTCTTACGCCGAGTTTGTAATGGAATTCCTGCCGGTCGAAGAAGCAAAGGAAGTCGTGGGTGTATAAGGGTTTGTTGGTTGATATAAAAATTAATCCGTTATAGTATATCGCAACTAGAAACGTTGTGAAGGTTAGTAACCTCTTTTTTTGAAGTAATATTTTCTATACCAAGGGGCTGTTTTTTTAAATAGTTGGAATGTAGTGTCCTGGGGAAAAATATTGACTCTGAAAATTTGATAAGGATCATCTTCAAGGTGGAGGCCCCCTGTATCAGTAGCAATACCAAATTGAAAGCCTGTGTCTTTGACAAGTTGCTTGATCTTTTCATTACAATACCCACTTGGATAAGCAAATGATATAATCGTTGTCTTAAGATCTTGTTCTAGCCTTTTTTTGCTTTCTGCTATTTCATGCTTTGCCTGTTCTTCTGTCAACGCAGTTAAGTTAGGGTGTGATAAGGTATGTGCTCCAATTTCCCATCCTTCTTTCACAAAGGCTTGCTTTTGTGAAAGACTCATAAGTGAATCATAGTGCTCGCCCTGGTCTGCATCCCAGAAGTTGTAATCAGCCTTTGCATCTCCTAATAAAAAGAGCACGCCCTTATAGCCATATTGCTGCATGAGGGGTAGCATGTTGGTATAGTTATCTAGATAGCCATCATCAAAGGTGAGGATGAGGGGCTTGCGGGGGAACAATTTGTGTGCTGGGAAGCCATTAGCAAAAGCAAAGTAGTCTTGAAAGGTAATGGGTGTAAAGCCTCTTCTTTTAAAAAAGCGTAGATGTTTCTCAAAGTTTTGTTGGGTTACATAAGTCTGATGCTGTGTTTCAAAAGGTTGTTTCGGAATTTTATGATACATCAGTATAGGGATATGTTGAGGGTGGTATTTCCGCATCTTGGTGGATCGATAAATACGAAGTACCTGTTTTGAAATTCTATGAACATCATAGATGGCTGCTACTGTTTTTTTCAAAGAAGTGTGTGGAGTTTTCCCCGCTAGAAAGTCGCTCATCGTTTTGGTTAGTTGTAGGTAGTTAATAGCAGCTGGTTGTTTGCGTGGTAACATATCACCAGAGTTAGAATCCATTGCTTCTTGGAGATTATTAGGCGTAAGGATGCTATGGCAGCAGTTTTCTCCGAGTGCCAACACTGGTTTTTCAAGGTACAATGCCTCGACTGCTACCCTACCCGCACAAATAATGAGGTCTGCTGCTGCTATGTGCCTAGATAAGGGATAGACAAAGCCATGAGGCTTAATGCGATGGCCATACGCTTCGTTAAGTTGTTGGATCAATTGGGCACCCTGATGCGGAAGTTCATCGATATTGCCACCGATAATATGTAGTTCAAACGCAGGATACTGTTTTAAAAGAGTAGGCAACGATTGCCTACAGAGTGCTTGGAGTACTTCCCCTTTCGCGTCGTTCGTTCTTCCTATAAAAGTAATGACTTTACGCGTCGTCTCTTTATGCACTTTCGGTTTTTTTAAAGTAGAAAAGTCAATAGCGTTGGGGGCTATAGTAATTTTGGATGCGTTCATGTGTAGCTCTTGTGTGAGGTGAGTCTTTAAGTTATTACAGACTGCAATCACATGGTCTCCATAAATATCAAAAAGCTTACTAGAAGGATGTATGGCCTGCCTTCCATGAATTGTAGAGATTAGCGGAACTTTCGTCCCCAGCAATGCAAAATAGGCTACCCAACTGGCTGCTCTTGAATGGGCGTGGACTATATCAATGTGATGTTTTTTGACAAAGTTTCTGATGAAGCAGCTATTGATAATTCGTTGTTTGAAAGAACGCTTGGCAATTGTTTGAGCATGGTAGTGGGCTTGGGTGGGTGCAGTAAGGGTATCTGAAATGATATGCACCACGTGGCCTCGCTGAATATGATCGTTTGCTAAGGCTACTGCGTAGAATTCAGCACCTGTTGGTCTATATTGTGAAAGTATATGTAATATTTTCATACGATTTAAGTATTTTGTAGCGAGTGTTGCTCGACTAAAAAGTCTTAGTACTTGCGTTTCTTGAGTAGTTTACCTACACACTTTTTGAAATTTTTTCCCATTTTGATAGTTGTTGCTTTACCTGCTCCACCGTGATATGGTTTAGAAATTTTTCTTTTTGGGGTGTAATGTTATCTACGATGAAAGTAGCTTTCTTGCCAATAGGTCCCCAACGAATGACATGCATAGGTCGATGCTTAGGAAATAGTCCAAGGGTATGTATGCCTGCTGCTGCTGCGATATGTAAGGGGCCTGTGCTACAAGCCACTAAACCATCTGTGTAATTGATAAGTGCTAAGAGGCCTTTTACATCTAACTGTCCTGTCATATCTTTCACATGGGGCAGATCAAATAAAGCAGGGACTTCTGTCTTGATACACGCTCCTTCGTCGTTTGTACCGGTAATCAAAATGTTATAAGCCTTCAGAGGTAGTTGTTCAGCGAGCTTTTGATAGTTGAGGGAGGGCCACTCTTTAGCACTTTTTTTAGACTTCATATGAAAAATTACATTCAACTTATTATTTTCTAAAGCTGCCTTAGCCTGTACAGGAACGTCACCCTGCTGCGACCATCCATAGTATACTGGAATTTGTGGTAAGGCAAAGTCTGTTTGTATACCTAGGGGAGCGAGTAGTTTTAAGTTTAACTGTGCTTCGTGTAAGTCACTTTTCTTTCTTCCTAGGGGCACGAGCCGGTTGCACGTATACCAATGATAAACTCTGTGGCTTGTACCAATACGGATGGGAATGTGTGCGCGCTTGG
>JAKSDE010000407.1 GCA_022360235.1 Cytophagales bacterium | reverse complement strand
TACATTTAATTTATTATTTTCTAAAACTGCTTTGGCCTGTACAGGAGCGTCACTTTGCTGCGACCAGCCATAGTGTAGTGGAATTTGCGTTAAGTCCAAGTCTGTTTGTATCCCTAGGGGAGCGAGTAGTTTGACGTTTAACTGTGCTTCGTGTAAGTCACTTTTTTTTCTTCCTAGTGGAACGAGCCGATTGCACGTATACCAATGATACGCTCTATGGCTTGTCCCAATACGGATAGGAATGTGTGCGCGCTTGGCAGCCATTGCAACGCTGAGGTCAGGTAAGAGGTGGAGGATGGCGTCAGCGCCACTAGCTGCTAGCCCTTTGTTTTGTTCTTTTAAACGCCTCCAATCGTAAAATGTATCTATAAACTGACATTGTTCGATAATAGACTTGGTGTAAGCTTTACCTAAAAAAGCTATTTCTATATCTGGGAAGTTTTTTTTGATAACACCGGCCACCGGGAGGGATAAGATCACATCTCCCATGTTATCGATACGGCTAATGAGGATTTTTTTCATTCCTTTTTTGCAATGCATAAGTTTGGGCATACTTGATAAAAGTTGAATAGGAAGAAATTACAGCAATGGTAAAGCCAGCCCACCCATCTCTAAAGCCTCCTTTTAGCAAGTAATAAGAGAAAAATTTCCAAATAGGATTCACGATAAAATGCCAAGGCTTTACATCTTTACCTTCCTCATAGGCTGCTTTTGATTCCTTTGCTGTATAGGTCATAACTTTTTGGAGGTGCATTTGAATAGAGGGAAAGGAATAATGAAGTAGATCTCCTGTAAGATGTCCTATAGTAGCTTCTTTTTTCATGACTACCTTATCATGAAGTACGGCTTTATTCCACTCACCCATGCGTTTATCAAATAATCTTAACTTTCTATCAGGGTACCAGTCGCCATGCCTGATGGGCTTTCCACAGTAAAAGGTCAATCTATTGAAAGTATAGCCATCATATATCCAATTTTTTTTAACTACTACGATCGACTTTTTTAATGTATCCGAGACTACCTCATCGGCATCTACTGAGAGTATATAAGGATATTGAGCTTGTTGGGAGGCAAAACCTTTTTGTTTCCCGTAATTTTCAAAAGGATGTTGAATAAGCCTTACTCCTTTTTCTAAGCAAATTTTTTGTGTATCATCTGTAGAGAAAGCATCTATTACCACAATTTCATCAGCGATAGGCAGGAGTGCTGCTATACATCGGCGAATGTTCTGAGATTCGTTGAATGTGATAATGACGGCCGATAGTTTAATCATTCAAAGTAATTCAATACATGTATCGCAAAATAGGCGCGTTAGTTTACTTTACTGACTTTAATACCGATAGCACACACGCCCGGTAAATTATCAGTTCGCATAAAATGTTCTACTTCTAAGGTGTATACACCCACATGAGGGAATTGATAGCTTTCTAATAATACAAATTCTTGACTTTGGATTTTGCCCCATATTTTCCCGCGTGGCTTTCCTGTTTTGGCATCAAAAAGTTCAAAGTTTTTTAGTTCAGTACATAATGAGCTTCCTGCAGCATCCTCCAGATAATAAGTAATGTAAAGGTTACGGTAAGGATATTCTAGCGAGTTCTTAATATAAAAAAAAATATGATAAGGTTGTGTAGTATCTTCTACTTGAAAGCGAAAAGTAGGAGTCAAGGCTAGCTGCCAAACTTGGTCTGTGAATTTAACTTTATCCTTGTAAATACTAGACGGCTGGCAAGCATAGAGTAGCCATAAGCTCACGCCCACCCTTATCTGTAACCTTTGTATCATAAGCTATTTTGCTTTGTGTTCCCACTTTTTAGTGTTTTATGGGTTATTTTTATGTTTATCGTTGCACTGTACGGAGTCGATAGTGGCAGCGTTTGCTAACCCTCCGAGGCTACTTCATTGTTTTCTATGAGTTCCTTAGGGTGGATGCTATTTTTGTTGAGTGCTTGAATTTCCACTACTCTTTGAACGCCTATAGGGTGCCAGTCAATCTCACCCACATAACTAAACCACATTATCTTTCTGAAAATATCTGTTTTTTGCAGGACTGCTTCGCCTTTTTTTGTAATGAGTGGCTCTTTAACTTTTGGAATATCTTTTAGTGCTTCTATATACGTATCTAACTCATAGTTGAGGCAACACTTTAATCTACCACATTGCCCTGAGATTTTTTTCGGATTCAATGAAAGATTTTGATACCTTACGGCAGAAGTCGTCACACTTTTAAAACTCGATAACCAGGTAGAACAGCATAGCTCTCTACCACAGGAGCCAATGCCTCCTATGCGTCCCGCCTCTTGCCTAGGACTTATTTGGCACATTTCTACCCTTATCTTAAATTTTTTGATGAGTACTTTAAGCAGCTCTCTAAAGTCAACCCTTCCTACAGCAGAGTAATAGAAAGTAGCTTTCTTGTCGTCTGCTTGGTATTCTACATCAGATAGTTTCATGACGAGTTTTAATTCATCGACAAACTTTCTAGCCTTCAGTAAGGTAATTGCTTCTTTTTCTTTGGTCTTTTTAAATTTTTCGAGGTCTTTCAAGGTTGCTTTTCGGCGGATTTTTCTAAGTCTATCCTCATTTTTCACTTCTTTCTTAGCCATTTGTAGCCGCACTAATTCTCCTTGTAAAGATACATAGCCTAAGTGATAGCCGTTTTCTGCTTCCACAATAACAGGATCTCCTGTGGTAAGGGGTAGTGCTGCATTTCTATAAAACTCTTTACGGCCGCCTTTGAAGCGTACTTCTACTACGTCAAAGGTGGAGGTGGTGGGAGGTGCTATGGTTGTTAGCCAGTCAAAGGTATTCTGTTTGTTACAGCCTCCTGTGAGACAACCTCCATTTTGATTACATCCCGCTACTTTAGCGTCGTTTTTACAGGATTGACAACCCATATTTATTGAGTGATTTAATTCTTGTCGTTAGGGATGTTATAGCTACTAGCCACTTAAAGGGATGCTGATTGCTCCTACTTCTCCTCAGAAAATCCCTATTTTGATTACGAAAGGTAAATTTAAAGATTTTCTATCATATGAAAGCTATTAACCCAATTTCTCTCCTTCCTTTCAGGGTTAGGGTTGGTTGATAGGAGCTTCAACAAGCAAAGTCCACAAAAACCATGCAAGAGTTACATAACCGCAAATACCTCAAGCAAACACGCAGACCACTTAGGCACCCCCTTATTCCTGCCGAAGCTATCCTATGGCGCTATCTACAAAATAAGAAGCTTGGAGGCAGGAAGTTCATAATTCGCCAGTAATATGCGTTTGCAAGCGGCATGGGCTTAGTATAAAGAGAAAAATATGTAGTTTTACCTTTGAAATGCTATGATTATGACCGATAAACTAGAAGCTATTAAGGAGAGATTTCAGGAAGTAGAGGCGCTTATTATGCAGCCAGCCATTATAGCTGATAGAAAGAAGTACACTGACCTGAGTAAAGAATACAAAGATCTTAAGAAGATTGTAGAGGCCTATGATTATTATCAAAAAATTCTGAATGATATTGACAGTGCTAGAGTGCTTCTTAGTACAGAAAAAGAGCCAGAATTTAAAGAGATGGCCAAAGAGGAATTAGCACTCTTAGAAGAGCAGAAAGAGGTGGCTGAAGAAGGCCTGAAGAAAATGCTTATTCCTAAAGACCCGAATGATAGTAAAAATATCATTTTAGAGCTACGTAGCGGGACAGGGGGTGATGAAGCAGCTATCTTTGCAGGCGACTTGTTTAGAATGTATAAGCACTTTGCAGAAAACAACGGTTGGAGATTGAATGTGCTTGATTTTACAGAAGGAACCGCTGGTGGATATAAGGAGATCATCTGTACAGTTACTGGCGAAGAGGTATATGGTATGATGAAGTATGAATCGGGTGTGCATAGAGTACAACGGGTGCCTACTACAGAAACACAAGGACGTGTACATACCTCAGCAGCGAGCGTGGTCGTTTTACCCGAGGTGGATGAAGTAGAAGTAGAAATTGACATGAATGAGATTCGAAAAGATACTTTTTGTTCTTCAGGCCCTGGGGGGCAGTCGGTGAATACTACTTATTCTGCGGTTAGACTCACCCATATACCTACAGCTATTGTTGTATCTTGCCAAGATGAAAAATCACAAATCAAGAACTTTGAAAAAGCTTTAAAGGTACTTCGCGCTAGATTGTATGAGAGAGCACTCAAAAAACAGCAAGAAGCTATTGGCGCAGAGCGAAAGTCTATGGTAAGAAGTGGTGACCGAGCTGATAAGATCCGAACCTATAACTATCCGCAAGGTCGTGTTACCGATCATCGAATTGGTTATACGGCACATAACCTTCCTGCTGTGCTAGACGGTGAAATAGGAGCTATCATCGAAGCTTTAAGGATTGCAGATAATGCAGAAAAGTTAATAAGGTAGCGCAGTGTTCCTAGTTCTTAGTTCTTAGTTCCTGGTTTCGATATAGTCGGGTAGTCGGAGCTGTGGGTATCTCCCGCAGGAGTCTCCCTTAGGCCCCTTCCCCCAGGGTCAGGTCATTCTAATTCTTTCATTCTAATTTTTAAATATTACTATTGTCTATTAATGCCTATGCGGTATTAGGGGTAATTTTTCCTATTTACTAAAACTTAACAACAATGTCAAAGAACTCTACAAACCTCTAGGCAAAACTGCTTACGCTAAAAGATCCCAGAAGGAAGCAAGGAACACGTCACAAGCTGCCCTTTATTATGTTAATCCTCATTATGGCCGTCATGAGCGGGGCTAAGTCGCTTTACGCCATAGAAGATTTTGCTCAACGCCATCAGCAGCACCTTTACGAACTATTTAAGCTAACAGGAAAAAAAAGAAGAGTACCCAATAGAAAAACCTTCGAAAGACTTCTGGCAGCCCTTGATTTTAAAGGTTTCTCGGCTATGTTTTATCAATGGGCAAAAGCTTACGGGCCACTCAAAAAAGGAGAATGGCTAGCTTTAGATGGCAAAGTGCTAGGGGGGACAGTGAGCCATGCCAACAATCATTTACAAAACTTTACCAGCTTGGTAGGCGTTTTCACCCAAAACAGACGCCAAGTACTCGCTCAAGCAGGTTTCATGAGCCAAAAAGGCAACGAAATAGGCGCTGTACAAGAGCTACTCCAGCTTTTAGATCTAGAAGGAGTGGTTTTTAGCTTAGATGCCTTACACTGCCAGAAAAAGACAGTCCAACAGATTGTTCAGAGCAATAATGACTATGTAATAGGTGTCAAAAAGAACCCGCCGAAATTATACAAAGCGATTAAAAAAAAATTGCCACCCAATCCGCTATAAGCACTGTGCGCAGCGAAGAGCGCAACAAAGGTCGTCAAGAGGTAGGCCAATTATCCGTCTATGCTGCTAGCTCAGGTATGGCTGCTGATTGGTTAGGTCTTCAGAGCCTTTTAATGGTAGAGCGTGTTGGTTCCCACCAAGGGAGAGCAGTAAGCTCAATCAGCTATTACATTTCGAGTTTGCCTGCTCAGGTACCCGCCTCAGATTTTAGTGCAGGTATACGAGGTGATTGGGGGATAGAAATGCTGCATTCTATCAAGGATACGAGGTTTGGGGAAGATAAGTCAAAGTTAGGGAAAGGGCCTAGTCCAAGTAAGCTGTCTGTGATACGCAACCTTGCCCTCAATCTTTTTAGGCATTTAGGGGCTCAATCCGTAGCCGGCAGTATGCACCAAATAGCCCATAATATCAAAGGGTTAGCATTATTATTTTAGAATGACCTGGCCCTGCCCCCGCAGGGGTCTTCCTTAGGCCCTTTCCCCCCGAAGAACCGTGCGTGATAGTTGCCCATCACACGGCTCCTTTACGCCGACTGCCGCATAGCCAGTAAATAGGTCTCCCGCTATGCTTGGTCCTACCCAAAGCAAGGATTGGATAGTTTTGACAGTAGCTACGCGTTTTCGACGCCTCATCAGAGGTTCACTCGCGTTCATCTCTCCTATTGTGCGACGTGAAGTCGTGTAAACAATTGTTCTGCTAAGACAGAACCCACTATACTACTAGTGGTATCCTATCGATACATGCCAGACCGGTAACGGGCTGGTGTGAAGCTATCGAAACAATGCACCCTTGCGGACTGCACCATGAAATCGTGAGAGGACATAGTACCTGCTAGTACTGTGCGGGTAAGGGGCTAGGATGAGTGGTAAGGTTAACTCAAGTGAACTGTCGCTTAAGCATCGTTAGGTATGACAAGCCAAAAGTACTGATAGGCTTGGGCCAAAAGGCACGCAATAAGGCTGACCTACTACTGCATTAGGTCACGTAGCCCAAACATTGCCGCTGTACAGACAGAACCTACCCCACTCTTGTTGTTTGCATGGAACACGGTAAGCCCTTAGTACTCCCCCAGGGAAAGCAGATCGTGAGGTCTGCCCATAGGGCTGAGGGTAAAGGAGGATAGAAAAAGCCAAGTCCAGCCTGTAATAGGTTGGATAGGACTTGCGCCAACCGGCTACATCAGTCCACGCGAAAGCGGGCAGACTTCTATCTGGTCTCTTTTACGAGAGCGCTTGTAGAACCTTTTCAAAAGAGTATGCAAATGACAACGCAAGTTGGTGCACTCCCAACACAGCCTACCCATTGGGATCAGATCAACTGGGAAAAATGTCATCAGATAGGGGCAAGGCTGCAGGCCCGTATCGTCAAGGCAACACAAGAAGG
>JAKSDE010000196.1 GCA_022360235.1 Cytophagales bacterium | reverse complement strand
GGACACCATGAGAGCCGAGTTTTTGGAGATGCTGACAAATGTATTGCGTCATTTGGCAAAGACGCGTCCGCGGGGCTAGGTTAACGTCGTTGTTGCGGGAGACTTCAATGCATGGGTGGGGGGGGACGAAGAAATGGTCTAGGACATGCGCACCAATAATCGGGGTGCTTGGTTGCTGCGCGAGATGGTAAAGCGCGGGTTTCGAAGGATGAACGGCACTTGCAGAGCTCTGAACGGGGGCTTCACGTTTTCTTCTGCCAGCGGCAGGAGCACCCCAGACCACATATGGCTATCCTCAGACCTGTACGATTCTGCAAAGAGAGAGGTTGCTGACGTAAGCAGTCTGACGCATGTGGGAAAGGTTGTGCAGGAGCTCAGTGACCATGCGGTGCTGTCTCATGCGCTGCCCATACCACAGCCAGGTCTCTAGCCTCCCGACAAGTAGCAGGCTCTGAGTTGCAGGGGTGGCAGTGGGCAGCTTTGTTTGCCACAGCCTCTCAGTAGTGGTCCAGAAGTTCCAGGGTCGAGCGAGCCATTGACTTGAAGTGTGAACTACGAAGTGACTAGCTTTCAGGCTGCAAACGGGGCTGGGCCGTTAGCTGTTGCGTGGCAAGTTTTGAGCTTGAAGTGCATCGCTCCGATAGCTCCAGCACATCGAAAGGTGACAGCGCGCTTGTCGGTAGTGCTCGCACAATGCACTAAACCGAACTTACTACTGGAGAAGAAACAAAAATGGAGCTTTAAGGACAAGCTTGTAAACTTAAAGTGCAAAACTGCCTTCTGCCTTTTTGCCGAATAGTTGGTGTACGACGATCGATATTCTAAGTGATACTCTTAACTGGGCAGTGCCCACTGTAGGAGTGCGCCAGCATGCGGCCAACATGGAGCTCTGATGACAACCCCAAACCATTAACTACCGTTAGCACGTTGTGGACTACGCTCCCTGCCGCAGTGGGCAGCAGTCGCCAGCGTTCGGAGTATACGGTTGGGTAGTATGCCAATGGGCGGGATCTTGCTTTGGTCACAGCGCGCCCGCAGAACAGATGACCTGACACCGCATCTGGATTGGTATGCACCTCTGAATTGCAGTAACCACTGCAGCATGCAGTTCTCTTGGAACTGGGGGAGAACCACTTCGGGAAGTACTGCGCGTGCCGAGCGTTTTGAATCCCTGAACTAGCGCCAGGTAGCTGGCCGTCGCCAGCTGGTGCCTGAAAATTGGACATTTGCACCACCCAGCAAGCACGCCGAATAAACTAGGTGGCTGCGGCCCTGTGGTGTTCGGCATTTGCACGGACGAGTGGAGGTATACTGCAGGACCCTGTAGTGCAGGCTTGTGCCCTCCAAAGCGGTTGCTTTGCTTGCTGT
>JAKSDE010000405.1 GCA_022360235.1 Cytophagales bacterium | reverse complement strand
TTAGGATGATGGCTCATTTCTACTCCTCAAATTTACGACTTTTTTGCTATTTCTACTCCCCAATCTTAGAAATGTTCCTTGAGCTTGTTGACAAGCGCTCTGGTCCAGCAATACGTCCTTGTTTCTGTAGCAAGGCCATGGTTTTGTGTTTATCAAGGGCCTCTTGATCCATCCTGCTCCTCCTGAGAGGAGAACCTAAAACCCGGAAACCAGAACTATGAACTCGCTACACCCAACACTTTTTTTGCTTCTTCGACCGGCAGAAACTCCATCACAAACTCGGCGTAAGAACCCTCCCCTTGTTTTGAACGACAGTAGATGCGACCGCCTAAACCCTCCATGATCTTTTTACGTAGTGACTTCTATGGATTTTCCAAGCTTTTGAGTATATTTTTTTCATATTTTTTAATTTTAGGTTACACCATAATACTACACCTTGCCTGGCAACTCTCTGCCCTAGCAGGGAAGAAAGCTCACAGGCACAAACAAGTAACAACGTTATCGAGCTGCTGTAAGCTGCCTATGTTTGACTATTGCAGCAATTCCTTAATAATAGCTCTTACCTAAACTTCTATTTGATGTTGATAGTAATAAGAATAGAGGATTGAGTCACTTCTTAAGTCTTAGCTTTGATAGGTCGTTAATTCGTCTCTATTCTATCATGCTTACAGTAGCTTACTTGGTTTTTAGCATAACTCTCTTTTAAAACTTTGCTTAAACTGCTTTGTATACGTACTCAGGCTCATACATACGATTAGCTCTCACGAAAGCACAGACGCGTTGAAGGAGCTTATTTCTAACTGCGTTCAACACAGACATTTTAGGTGTTCCCGCATCCACCTGTCTTTGATAATACTCCTGGAGTTCTCCCTTCATTTGAATAGCAGATAAACTAGCCATATGCAAAGCACTTTTCAAGGATTTATTGGCAAAATCGGATACCTGATGGCGCCCTTGTATACTAGAACCTGAACTGAATTCAAACCGGGCCACCCCTGAATAACAGCCAAATTTTTTACCTGTTTTGATCTTAGTAAATTCATTGCGGCTCACCCTCATTTGGCAGGCGGTTACTGACCCAACACCATGGACTGAAGTCACTAGCTTGTGCTGATGCTTGAGTTTTTCATCTGAATATATCAAGTCCTTAATTTGCTTGTTGATGGCTTCTATGCTTTGCTTTAAGGCTTTCAAAGGCTGTTTACAGCTTTTCTTCTGTATTTTGTAACTAGCAGGTGGCATAAAGTTTTTTTCTTCTGTTAGGGGCTTTTCAAGTTGGCCTGAGATCTTTATTAAGCGTTCAGGCAAAGTAGTAAGTCTTCTTAGCTCTTGAATAATGGCTCGCTCAGGTTGCCCTAAGGGGGCCTTGTCTTGAAAACGATAGGCGTATTGAGCGATCCGTTTGGCATCTATCTTATCGTTTTTTCCCCTTTGTAACCCTAAAGAGCTTTTGATGGCTACTGGGTTTTCTACCCAGATATCATACTTCTTACTGCTTAAAAATTCACCGAGAATATGCTTGTAAACGCCCGTGTATTCCAGGCAAAACAGTGCATTTTTTAAGTCTACCTTCAATGCTTTGGCTTTTTTTTCCAAGGCTTTCATGCCTTCTAAATCATTGCTCACCTTTAGCTGCCATTGCTGCTCAGCTTCCTTGTTGATGGCTATGTCTAAGGTGTGTTTTGAAAGGTCTATGCCGATAAAATATTTTTTATTATTCATTCTACTTTTGTTTTAGTTGAAAAATCGATTTAAAATTTTTCATCTAATGCTTTGCTGTTAGTGGTACCCCTCAACTCCAATCCCTTGCTGGGTGTGGAAAAGTGGATAAAACTATTACCAATTAGCTTTCCCTTTCAAAGGGTGGTTTTATCCACTTTTCCACACCATAACAACGATAAATGATTTATCTTTGTTTGAATCCCTTTTGAAGGCACTCGCAAC
>JAKSDE010000147.1 GCA_022360235.1 Cytophagales bacterium | reverse complement strand
TTGTCTCCGTCTTGTCTGAACCCACTTTTCGACGGGCCGCGAAGTACCCCCACTTTTCTGGTGGAGGAAAGTATTTCTTGTTTATCCACTTAGCTCCTTGTGTTGGGTGTCTTCTTCTTGCCCATTTCCATAGCTTACAGTGAATCCTATAGTCCATCTCTAGGAAGGTATCCTTAGCTGTTACATGACGGTGATAGTAGCTCCATGCTCTAATGAGTGGATTTAGCAGGCTGATCACCTTGGATTGTTTGGCTGTTTTGTTGGATTTTAGCGTTCTCTTGACTTTTTCAAGTAGTCGCTTGCAGCTTCCTTTCGAGGGCTTGATAAGTAACTTGCCCCTGTACTTCTTTATGTTCTGCCCCAGAAAGTCGAAGCCTTGGTCGATATGACTTATCTTTGTCTTGGCAGGTGATCGCCTTAAGCCTCTTTCTTGTAGAAAGTTGGCCATTAGTGGCTGGACAATTTGCTCCTGGAGCGTCTTGTCATTCCCGGGGATGACAAAGTCGTCAGCCTATCGTATTAGGTTTACTTTCTTCCCCCTCAAAAGATTATGGTTCTTTAGCAGATCAAACATGCCATCCAGGGCCATACGGGCTTGTAACCTTGCCACAGTCTGGTGACATTTTTCCCAGTTGATCTGATGCCACTGGTTAGGCTGTGTTTGAAGCGCACCCACTTTCGTTGTCCTTTGCCTACTCTTTTGAGAAGGTTTTACAAGCCTTCTTGTACAAGAGACCCGATAGAAGTCTGCTCGCTTTCGCGTGGACTGATGTAGCCGGTTGGCGCAAGTCCTATCCAACCCATTACAGGTTGGCCTTCGCTTTTTCTATCCTCCTTTACCCTCCGTACTATGGGCCGCCCTCACGATCGGCTTTCCCTTTTGGGAGTAATGACACTAACTTAGTCGGCCCTTAACAAGTATTAAATACTGTGTTTTTAGACTTAAAATGACTATCTTAGCTCACAAAAACTTATTTATAGAGTAACAATATTTGCAAGAAAAACCTGGAGGGCACTACAAAACCTGGCAAAAAATAGATAGC
>JAKSDE010000401.1 GCA_022360235.1 Cytophagales bacterium | reverse complement strand
CTCCAATCATATTCTCTCTGCACGAAATGCTTTGTTAAGCTATATTGATGAAACAAGTAATACGAGTTTTTTAGAGGGAGAAATGATCTTTCTATCAGGAAGTCCTCAGTTAGACAAGGTAGGAGGGGTGCCAACAGGGAGGCTCTCTGGTATTGTTAACCATCATGTACCTGCTTACTTACGAAGTAATCAACTACCAAGCTATCCTGCGAATTGTATAGAAGATTGGGAAAAGAAACTCGATAAAATCATCGATGAGACCATTGCTACGAAGATGACTTTGATTTCCGGCATACCCCCATGGATACAAATGTATTTTGATAAGCTACAAGAGAGAACCCAGAAGAGAATTAAAGATATCTTCCCTCACTTTTCATTATTAGTGCATGGCGGTGTAAACTTCGAGCCCTATCGTAAGAAACTCTTTGAAAGTATTGCTCAAGAAATAGATACCATTGAAACCTATCCTGCCTCAGAAGGCTTCCTTGCTTTCCAGGATTCACGACAAGCAGAGGGGCTTTTATTACAGTTAGATAGTGGTATTTTTTTCGAATTTATTTCGGTAGAGGAATATCTTTCCCCACATCCTAAGAGATTGTCTATTGAAGCGGTAGAATTAGGCGTGAATTATGCCATTATTTTAAATAGCAACGCAGGGCTTTGGGGCTATTCACTAGGAGATACTGTCAAGTTTGTAGCAAAAGACCCTTACAGAATCATTGTTACAGGACGTGTAAAACATTTCATTTCTGCTTTTGGAGAGCACGTAATTGCAGAGGAAGTAGAAAAGGCCATGCAGTATACGCTACAAAAGTATAAAGAAGTAAAACTTATTGAATTTACGGTAGCGCCCCAGGTGAGTAAGCGTAAGGAAGAGGCTTCGTATCACGAATGGCTCATCGAGTTCGCTGAACTTCCGGAGAATATGAATGCTTTTGCGCGGGGCTTAGAGCAACATTTACAAGGCTTAAATGCTTATTATGATGACCTAATTCAGGGTAAGATCCTCGCCAACCTAAAAATTACACTCTTAGAGAAGGATGCTTTTAGAAAGTACATGAAGTCTCAAGGTAAGTTAGGAGGACAAAATAAGGTGCCTCGTTTAGCGAACGATCGATGTATTGCCGATGCATTGTTAAAGTACAAACTGAAGTAGCCCTCCTGTATGGTCCATGTTATAATGGTATATTACCTTCAAACCTATATTCCGTATGACAAAACGAAGTTACCGTATTCGCGTTCTTAGTTATGAGTTTTAGGTGGGTTGTATTGAACCCTAGCCTGCCGCAAAACGCATCAAAATCCCCTCATATAGCCTATAAAGAAGGGATGTAACCTAGTTTTGCAACAGTCTCCCTCTATCCATTTGCAATTAGACAGCTACTTGTAACAAGCTTCTGGGTTAGAGAATTTTTTAGAAAAATTTATCATTAAGTGTACTATTCTGATTTTTTATCTTGAAATAACTCATCATCACGGAAATCCACTTTTCTCTTTATTTTCACTTCTTTTTCCTCTCCCGTTTCTTCGTCCCTCTTTGTTATTACCTCGCTACCTTTCCTTTCTCTTAGTTCATCTTCTGAGTTGTAATCACCCTCCTCGTCATCTGATAAATATCCGTAAACTAAATGTTCTGCTGAATCATATTGTTCTAACTTATCCAATGCGATAGGATCTGCTTTAGCCCTTCTTGCACGTGCTACTTGTTTTCTCCCCAATTGAGGGCCCGATGTTCTTTTGCGATACTCTTCTCGAGCAGATGTTGCATCATATGCAAACTTAAAATGTTTACGCATATTTTCTATAGAAAGACCTGTTCTTCCTGCCTGTACTGCTCGTAAATACCCTCTAAATAATTTAGCTGCTCCCTGTTTTCTCCATTCCTCTGCTAAACCTACAATCGCTTCTAATACACTTGCAGCATCTTGCTGGGTTATTATACTTAAGGAGTAATCAGTATTGTCTAGTAAATCGGTTGCTATTAAACTATCATCAACGGTTTTAGTAATATCACTACTGCTTATCCTTTTACGAGTGGTCCTTAACTCTTCAATTAGTGTCCTATAATCTCCACTTTGAGCGAGCTGCTTAATGTAGGGAGCATAATGAGAATGTTTTACATTGACTCTGATACCTCCACGAGAGGTGATTTTCATATATTCTTTATTCTCATAGCTCCAGCGCCCATATATTGCTTCTACATTATCTCCAAAGCGATATTTTCGTTGATTCGGAGTTATGCTATTATTTAAAAAGTTGTTCATAGCATCTCTAGAAAAAGTAGCTTTATTCTCCTTTATCGCACGTAAGTAAGCTCTAAACCCCTGCTGTATCTCTGTTCTTAAAAGACTTACAATAGATTCTAGTATCAAGGCTGCTATTCTTTGCTTTTCTTCACATAAAACTAGATTCGTATTCTCCAGTAAATCTT
>JAKSDE010000399.1 GCA_022360235.1 Cytophagales bacterium | reverse complement strand
ATGACCGAAGGGTAAGCCGTAGCCGCAGTACTGGAAATAGTCCTATGCAACAGTAGACTGTAGTGGCATGCACGTGCGTGTATCTTCAGGACCCTTTTGGAGTTTTGGGATCCGGGTTACACATACAATAGCGGCCTTAGGGCACAATTATAGCACAATAGAATGTACGCCAAACGGCTTACGCTAATGGGGTGTGTTTGGCAACTTGTATAGGTTGCTGTCGTACATAATGCGACAGCCATTCAACCCTTCAGTGGTAATCGTTTAGTTTAGTCAAGGTTCCTAAACATACACCTGGTGTGTCAACATACAATCGGACTACCGCAGCACGTGACGGGTGGTGCAGTACAGTATGCTCTTGGACAATTAGCTGTGACCAACCGACACCTTACGCTTAGAGTTGGAAAGCCCACTTCATATCGGTACCTAGCAGCTTCCCTACTGTATGCTCTCAGGGGCCACACACAAGCTCTCTGAAAGCGCGGCTGCAAGACAAAAGCTCCCCATCACATGCCACTACTTTTGAGGTTGCAGTCTACTAAATACAGTTCTGCAGTCTTACAGTTAACGGTTGCTGAAGCTTGCGCTTGGCTATGAGGAAGCTGACAGAATATCCCTCACTGCCGACCTGCTTTAGTATCTCAAGTCCGGTGCTATGAAACCTTTAGTTTCTAGTGTATACGTCGCCTGAGTTATTCGTTTTACCTTACATGTCGCTTTTTAAGTGCATTCCATGCTGTTAGGCACCCCCCAGTAGTGGATAGCTGCTGGGGGAGGAGACTTAGGCAGGGACAGGTACAGAAAGCTCTCAACGAGTAAATACGGGGGAGGCTTAAGGGTTTGGTCCACAGGACTTGACCATGGCTGCTAATGAGGCTGCTTTACATGGGAGCGACGTGAGTACTAGTTCTATAACAACTCTGGAGCTACATAAGCAAGTCCTTTCGTGGTCATCGATGTGGGACCAATTGTCCAGCGTTGTTCGGAGGTGCGCGCTTGCTATAGAGCAGGACATTCCACAAGTGGATGAACCCTCAGAGCAGAAAGTGCTTGACTGGCTCACGCTAGGGATGAACCAGGCTGGCGCAAAACAGAGAGAACTTGTAGACGATGCAGATCGTAAGGTAGCGCCGAGTGATGAGCCAGATCCTACTTTGCTCCAGTAGTATCTTAGGTACGTTTTGCTGGCGTGGTGCGCTGTGGCGCGAACTGCTAAATGAGCTGTGATGCCGGGAGTCGTCTCCATAATCATCACTTTAACTAGTCCATTTTCTTATATTATGGTTATCTTCAT
>JAKSDE010000398.1 GCA_022360235.1 Cytophagales bacterium | reverse complement strand
GCGAGGCAGATCTCCACAACTCGACACATCTACGCCGCGAATATCTTAAAATCACATGCTTTACTACTGCTAGATGCATCACTCGAGTCTACGTCAGATTTGGTGTGGACCACGCTGCTTAACCCACCCTTGCTACAGACCGTCGCCAGCAACTACACAGCGTGCAAAACTGCAACTCTTTTGTGATTTCTTTGCCTTTCGAAAACGCCCTGTGCTAATTGGAATGGTCCAGGCGCTGCGAAATGAAGTTAAACGAAGTGTCTCCTCCCTGTAGACCAACTCAAACATAATTGGGTGCTGCTGCCTGTGTCTCTGACTCCGGGGGCTAGCCGGTGATGCTTGGGAGACAGACAGATTGAGCACGGTCTCGCTGAGCTATGCACATTTATTGTTCAGGCGCTGTTAAGCGTATTTTCCATCGATTGCCGATTTCCCCGCTTGCCGATGAAATGTGGAAGCGATGATGTCACCGTAAGTTTCATTGACTATCGAACCTCTCCGATTAGTGAAGCAGTCGATGGCCACGTGCAGATGGTGGTCACGGGCCTTCCGCCCTAGCCAGTGGGCTGGGCAGCTTGTGGCAGACGATTGGCAGCGCCCAAGGCTGGGCCCCACCCTCGGGGCGCCACGCGTCCCAGAGCACAGCCCACTACCCAGGATAGCACAGCCCAGGATAGCTCCACGTCAGACAACGCGGCGCAAAAGGCACGGGGCGGCTGCTGGTGCTGCGGGACGGGTGCTGCGGCAAATACCTATTTATAGGGTGGAGGGAGATAGCCATACTTGGATATGGTTAGCTATGCACAGCGACTGTCGAGGCTCGAGTGTACAGCTGTACAGTTGTTTGGAGATGGTTGGTTGTTGCAGCTGGTGGTGTGCAAGCGCTGGATCGGGCTCGTGGCAGGAGAAGCTGGCTGCCAATGCGATGCACTGCTGGACGGGAGGAAAATCACATAGGCAATCGCCGGTGCTGGTGGATTGCAGCAGGTGTCGCTGCCAAGGGAGTGCAGCTACTGTCCCGCGGTGTTGCTGGCGGGAGTACCTTGTGCTGGTGTCGTGGCACGTGTCTAAATGT
>JAKSDE010000397.1 GCA_022360235.1 Cytophagales bacterium | reverse complement strand
TACTACTTTTTTGTTGACATTCTGAAAGAAGGAACCATGCTCTATAATAGTAGCAATTACCAGCTGGCTACCCCCCAACCGCTGAGCCCCAAAAAACGCAGGAAGAAAGCACAAAACTACTTTGAATATTGGTCTGAAAAAGCTAACGAGTTTTATGATGACTTTGAAAGCAATCTTAAAAAGAAACGTTACAACCAAGCAGCCTTTTTACTTCACCAAGCGACTGAGTGCTATTATGACACATTTTTACTGGTGTTTACCGACTATAGGCCTAAAATCCATGATATTGAAGAATTAGGTGATCTAGCCCGTAAAGTCAATGCTGAAATCAGTCCTGCATTTCCTCGTTCGACGGAAGAAGAAGAACGTCTTTTCATCTTGCTTCAAAAAGCATATATCGATTCGAGGTATGACATGGATTATGTTATCACCCAAGAAGAACTGGAATTCTTGGGTGAGCGAGTAAAAGTGCTAGGAGCACTTGTGGAAAAGCTGTGTAAAGCGCAAATAGAGGTATTTTAAGCCTTCTGTTGGAGTTCTTTCTCAAAACTTGCAACTCGGAACTAGAAACTTGTCACCGCATTAATTTTTAACATATTAGTTTTTTGCTTTTCTTTAATAGGCATGCTAGCTGTACTGATAAATATATCTCCTTTTTTGAGGTGCTTTTTTTTAATTAAAATTTTTTCTACATCAACGAAAGTACGATCCGTAGAATCCATTTTATCATAATGATACCCTCTTATACCCCATATCAAGTTGATGGTATTCAACAAGGGTTTGTTGTCTGTAAAAATAAAAATATCCGCTTTAGGTCGATTTTTAGCTAACTCAAAGGCGGTGTAGCCTGACCGCGTCATTCCAATAATTGCTTTTGCATTGACTTCTTGACTCAAGCGACACGCCGTCTGTACGAGGCTATTATTGTAAAAAGTAAGTGAATTAGGAATAACCTTATAATATTTGTTATAAATGACTGTACTTTCCTCAACCCTTAAAATGGTTTTTTTCATTTGTTTGATGACTTCGACCGGGTATTTACCTATCGCTGTTTCGCCAGAGAGCATCAACGCATCAGCACCGTCTATGACAGCATTGGCTATGTCGTTTGTTTCAGCTCTTGTCGGGTTAGGGTTTTCTATCATGCTTTCCATCATCTGTGTGGCTATAATGACAGGCTTCCCTGCCTGGTTGCACTTGGCAACAATCGATTTTTGCACCATTGGTACGCTTTCCATGGCAATCTCTACGCCTAAGTCTCCTCTTGCAATCATCAAGGCATCAGCCACTTCTATAATGGCATCTATGTTTTCCCAAGCTTCGGGTTTTTCTATTTTGGCTATCACTCTTGCGGTTTTCCCCTGCTCTTTAATCATGTTTTTGAGGTCAACTACCTCTTTTGCTGCCCTCACGAACGATAACGCTACCCACTCAACCTCATTTTGCAGGCCCCATAGTAAATCGTGCTTATCTTTTTCTGTAATAGAGGGAATGGAAATTTTAGTGTAAGGTAAGTTTATTCCTTTCTTTGATTTTAGACTTCCTCCATGTATTACTTCCGTGACGACATCTGAACCTGCTTTACGCTTTACTTCAAGTACTATCTTTCCATCATCAATGAGTATTTTATCTCCTATTTTGACATCATGGGCTAGATACGCATACGTAGTACTTATCTTGGTAGCCGTGCCAACTATCTTTTCTTGCGTAATAACGAACGCTTGTCCAGCAACAAGGTTAACTAATCCATTTTCCACCTCACCTATTCTAATTTTGGGCCCTTGAAGGTCTTGTAAGAGGCAAACGTGGGTTCCTGAAGCATTGTTAATAGACCTTACTGTATCAATAACTTTTTGATGTTCTTCATGCGTGCCATGCGAAGAGTTTAACCTAATAATGCTTACACCACTTTTAATTAAATTGGTAAGTACATCAGTGCTTTGACTCGCAGGGCCTATTGTAGCAATTATCTTTGTTTTGTTAAATTTATTAATAGTATCCTTGTCATTTATCATAAATAAAAAATAGATTTAACGATTTTTGAAAATTAATTTTATAGAATAACACATACTCCAAAACCTGGCAAAGAAATAGCAGGTGCTCGGTAAAGCACCTAAGCAAGCCCCATGAGACTGGGTCATCATCAGGTCTTCTATCCACCGCCTCCTTCAGCAATCATGCCGTCCAACGCTCCTTGGTTTGTCCATTCAATACTATACATCCGCCTTTGAAAAATGGCGTTCAGAGGGGCTGTCGAAAACGAGGCAGGAATTGCTTCCACTCAGTCATGGTTTACCCTTTTATATTCAAATACGGTATTCAAGGAGGTCTATCGAGCAACTTTTTGACGGGAAAGGCATGTTTTCTACACTCCTATATCGAAGCTAGGAACTAAAAAATAGAACCATCGAGCGTTATGAAGGGTCGACTAGTTAGTTATTGAACAACAGCATTATATCTCTGTAGCAGCGAAGGGTCATTTTTTACTGCCTCTCTTATCTTGTTATAGTTTTCTATCCCTAGACTATCTGAGATAAGGGCCGTATAACTTTTTCTGAATTCCTCTGCTAATGCTTTATGTAGCTGTGTAATTTTTTCAAATGCTTCCATTTCTTCTGTAGTAACGCCCATTGCCTTTAGTTGCTGGATATCATCCTTAGCTTCTTTAATCTCCTTAAAACGAGCAACGCTTTTAATAGCACTTTGGCTTATGATAGCTCCTTTGTAAACTTCTCCTATACTACTTCTTAAAACTTCTAAAGAATCAACAATACTTTTATACGTATACAATTGCTCTGTAGTGATGGTATCGTTCTGCTTTTGCGCAAAGCTCTTATAAAAGAATAAGGCAAAATAGAGCACAAAGATGGCAGTAACTAAAAAGTTGTTGGCAAACTTTTTCATTTAAGTACGCGTTTTAGCTCATGTTAGTAGTTTTAATAAAGATAATAATTTAATTTTAATTTTTCTTAAAAGTAGTGAAAAATATATTCATGCTTGTGTGGTACAAAATATTTCAGCTTGCTCATAGTGCAAGAAGACGGACAGACTTCTTTCCTATTATTCGCAAGAAGCTTTCTATTCCTTAACAATCAAAGCAATTTCATCGTAGCACGGCTAATCTTCATGCGTCCTAACCTTGAGTTTTTTATTTTTGGGAAAAGTTTCTTTGAGACGATCTTCTTCTAAAGGAAGGCCGATTAATTCATCCAGGTTAGGCTGGCCAGCATCCAGCCAGCAGGTAAACCAAAAGTCTCCTACCATTTTAATAGAAGCGCGTATTTGTCGTTCTACTTGTCCTTTTAGCATTGTATGATAAGCTCGTGCATAAGCAATGGAGTAAACTTTTTTGAGGCTACTCCCTTTTCTCTCAAAGCTAAATTTTTTAGCAGGTGGGAAATTATTAGATAACTTTTTTTCTACCCACAAAACGGTATCTACTTCCATATGTGCATTTGTGATAGCTTCCCATATTCTTAATTGAGGATTTTCAACATATTCGGCTTTACCTACCCAAAAGTCATAGTTATCTGAAAATAGTTCAGGAAGCCGTGTTTCCCACAGTCCATGTATCCCCTCCTGGCCTGTTAGTTGCCCATTATAGTTTTCAGTAGTATGAAGGGGTACATTAGCATCAGCAATATAGTGACCTATATCAGCAGAAAGCTTTAAAATTCGATAGATATCTTTTTCTCGAAATGCTTCTGTTAAGGCGTGCTTCATTTTGTAGATGTGCCAAGGCAAGATACCGTGCTGCATGAGGGTGTCTTCTGAATATACTTCTACCGCTTCTTTCCAGTACCTAGGCATTTTCCAAAGCGCACTATCCTTATAATGGTCAATATCAATGTAATGTTTAGATGCTTCACCTTTTACTACGTATCGTCTTTTATCAGGATTTACTGCGTTTTCAGTGATAAACTGAATATGATACTTGTAAAGTTTAGACATAGCCGGAGGCAGCGTAAATACAGCAAATCTGTTAATCTGCCTATGCGCAAAAAATCCCCACCCCCAGGACTTTGTTGCACACAGTGTCAAAAAAAATAAGGTGAACTTGAATACGTTCATGAAGTTAAACTATATCAACAAAACCTAGCTATACTAATAACAAGCGCTCTATTTTTTATCCTTAAAAATATATACCTCCTGGTTAAATAGAGCGCTTTTGTTATATGTTTATTTTATTTATACTAGCACACAGCTAAAAACTACTTAAAGAAACTAGTGGAGGGACAAGTAAAAGAGCCAACACTACCCTTCTTTAAGAGAAATTTTATCGTACAAGGGTTTTTATCTCCTTGATACAGCTTTTATTTAACACAAGTTCGATAACATAGTACTAGTAATCAGTAAGTTAATAAATATAAAACTAATGTTTTTTAGAGAAATAGGAATACGCATTTTTTCAATATTTATGCCAAGCTAATGCGAAATAAAAATATATTTATTAATGCTTATTCATCGAAATAAAGTTATTTATGAGGAAAAAGTGCTATTTTTCTCAATAATATTTAGTTTTAGGCGATTAATATTAAAAAAAAATTGAGTAATTGTTATTTCAAAGAAATAGGGGCTTCTTAATATAGTGCGTAAGATTTACAATTTTCCTAAAATTTTTCTTTTACGTAGTAGTAAAAGATTTCTCCTTCAACTCACTTTACTCCTAGTGCTTTTACTGAGTTCTTATGCGTCTAAGGGGCAGGAAAGTAAGCCGGTGAGGGAGAGGTTGCCGATGTATCCATTTACGATTCAAATTAACCCTCACTTGTACTATTTTAGTCTAAACCCCCATTTAGCAAGGGGCGGGAGGGGTATGAGTATTGACATAGGGTGGCTTTATGCTAGTAGACAAATAGGGGAGGCTTATAATTTTTATCCCCAAATTGGCTTTTCATTTAGCTACTACAAGTTTAGAAAACGAGATAACACGGATGCGTCAATAAAAAAAAGAGATGGCCTTGGTGGAATGGCTTATGTAGTGCCTTATTATGTCAATTCAAGAAGGCACACGGTTGCTCCTAGACTAGGGGCAGGTGTCACTAGGCTACATGTACCCTTAGATACACTCAATAGTGTTCAAAGAGCGTATGAAGGCCTTAATCTTCATTTATTATTTGGCTTAATTTACAACGTTAAGATAACGCCGAAGTGGAATTTTACACTCGGTTTAAACTATAATTACTTACCTAGTTTTAGTAAGAATAGTGAAAAAAAGGAAGATAGTAATTTCAGTTTTGTTTCGATGAATATAGGGGCTGGTTACACCCCTAATCCTAGTAATATAGCCTATACGCGTAGGCCTAGGCCCAAGCAAAATAGAGTCGACGTAGGTTTTCTTTCTGCATTAAAAGGGATTGATCAAGATCAAAAAGAAAAGCGTTATTATGTTGGGGGAGTATATGGGAGCTATAGTATGCAAGTAGGAGGGAATAGTGCACTTACCTTTACCAATGAGTGGATCAGAGATCTAGCTGCAGAAGAAAAACTAAAAAAAGCAAGAAAATCTAATAAGAACGATTTGAAGATTGGTTTGCTGGTGGGGCATGAATTTTTGTGGGGAAACTTAATATTTGGACAGCAGTTAGGCGTTTATGTCTTCAATCCCTGCATACCAGATGAGTTTCCTCTTTACTTAAGATTAGGCTTGAACTACAGGGTCACAAAAGCCTTCTTTTTAGGGATCAATGTAAAACATTGCCTAGAAAATGATCAAGGTAGCTCATCAGTAAAAGTAGATTTTGTAGATTTTAGAGTGGGTTACTCACTAAATTGAACGTAAGAGATACCTGGTTTTTTGAGCATTTTTGTTTCTACAAAGAATAAACTATATATTTGTATTTCTTTAGGAACAGAGAAAAACATATATTAAGCGATGGCGAATCATAAATCAGCATTAAAGAGAATAAGATCAAGTGCAGTAAAGCGCTTAAGAAATAGGTATCAGCTAAAGACGTGTAGAACCTTCATTAAAAAATTAAGACAGTCTACTGATAAGCAAGAGGCAGAAAAACTTCTTGGGAAAGTTTCTTCTATGCTTGATAAGTTGAGTAAGAAGAATATTATTCATAAAAATAAAGCAGCCAACAATAAGTCTAAGTTAGCCAGGTACGTTAATAGCTTATAAACAAGATTAAAAAGATTCCCCCTACCGAAAAGACCTTGTAAAAAATTGCAAGGTTTTTTTATTTAAAAAATGGTCAATATATTTAATATTTTATATAAATAAAACATTTTTTTATTAATTTAGTCTTACAATTAGTGCTTTAATACGCAGAATTCTCCATCCAAACACCTAAAATGTTATGGAGAGAAAGGTAACGTACAAAATTTAGTTTTAGCGAGTGCGCTTGGACAAAGCGTTTGTATAAAGAGTTCCTCTACAGCAATACCTATCAGCGTAGGTACTGTAGCGAAAGGACAAGTTCAAATTTGTTAGGTCGCAAGATGCCACTATGTTGTAGCATAGCGACTTAGGGGAAACATGTTACAATCTTAAACTCCTCACGATGCATAATCAGCTAAAAATTTCATACTTAAAAATTCAAGACTTGGCCGAAGCAGATCGCCCTAGAGAAAAGTTGATGCACAAAGGAAGTAATTCTCTGTCAGAGGCAGAGTTAATTGGTATTTTAATTGGATCAGGCACAAAGAATATGAGTGCGGTCAGTCTAGCTCAGCTTATTCTAAAGCATTATAATAATGATCTTAGCGAACTAGCCAAACGTTCTGTAAAAGAACTTCAAAAATTTAAAGGTATAGGAGAAGCAAAGGCTATTGCTATTGTGAGTGCGATGGAATTAGGGAGAAGAAGAAAAGAAAAGGAATACACCCTTAAGCCCAAACTCACTGACGCTAAGCGTGTTTACGATCTCATGAAAGCCGAACTTACAGATAAACTTGTCGAGGAGTTTTGGGTGATTCTACTTAATCAAGCCAACTATCTAATAAAGAAACAACGTATAAGCACTGGAGGGTTAGCCAGTACAATAGCAGATCCTAGAATAATCTTCAAAGCCGCGATTGAACACAATAGCTCTGGCATCATTTTAGTACATAATCATCCTTCAGGAAATTCCCAGCCTAGCCGATCTGATATCCAATTAACGGAAAGACTAATAAGAAGTGGTAAAGTATTAAGAATCTCTGTATTAGATCATATCATTTTTACAGAAGATGACTACTTTAGCTTTGTTGATAATAAACTGATATAATTTCGTTATTCCAATTCTTAGTTCCTAGTTTTGAGATTGTTGCAAAACGTTTTATGGTTTTTATTTTTAGGAACAAAAGGGCGATATTCAGCTTATTAAGCTTAATATTCCTATTTTCACTCAACCCATATAACAATCATGGCAATAAAGCCTTCTTGTGAAAAAAGTGTGGAAAAAGAAACCCTAGAAGGCATGAGGTATTTTGCAAAGGTCTTCTATCCATCATAATAGAACGAGATAACCGAGCAATGCGACACAGGTTATTAAGGGTTAAAAGAAAGACGATAGGGCCATCTCGAGCATTAGATATGATTCATAGCTCAATACTGCTACATTCTAAAGCTAAAATAATTCAGACACTATTAGCATAATACCCCCTGAAAATAGGTATAAAATAAAGAATCGAAAATTAATTGACGACACAACTAAGAACTAGGAACTAAGAACTATAAGCTACAATATTGAAGTGTATTTTCAAAAAAATGGTGTGGAATATGCGTTATAAGCGTTGCTAACGCTGTTTTTATTAGCTATTTTTGTAATTTATAGCGCTCCAACAAGCGATGCCATCTATGCGAGAAATCATCAAGTTAAAGCGAGGTTTCAACATCAAACTTGTAGGCAAAGCGGTAGAAAAAATAGAAACAGCAGTACAACCAGAAGTTTTTGCTGTGAAGCCAACCGACTTTGTAGGTATGCAACGACCCAAATGTGTGGTTAAGGAAGGAAGTAATGTAAAAGCCGGCACCCCTGTACTAATAGATAAAGCACAAGAAAGGGTGCTATATACAGCCCCTGTATGTGGAGAGGTCATTGAGATCAAGCGAGGAGAAAAAAGACGTATCTTGGAAATAAAAATTCTCGCTGATAAAGTAATAGCCTATGAACCATTCTCTAGTTACAGTATATCAGACATCGCTAATTTAGCTAAAGAAGCAGCAAAAGAGCAGCTATTAAAAAGTGGTGTGTGGCCTAACATCATTCAAAGGCCCTATGGCATTGTAGCAGACCCTGAAAAGGTGCCCAAAGCCATTTTTATTTCTAGCTTTGATACACACCCCTTAGCACCTAGCTATGATTTTCTGCTCAAAGAACAGGAGGTCTACTTTCAAGCAGGTATCGATATTCTTAAAAAGTTTACAGAAGGTATAATTCATCTAGGGCTCGATGCTGATACAGAAGTATCGCCCCTCTTTCCTAATACCAAAGGTGTAAACTTTCACTACTTCTCAGGGCCTCATCCTAAAGGTAACGTAGGTGTACAGATGCACCATATTGATCCTATCAATAAAGGAGATATTGTGTGGACGGTGAGCCCCTTTGGTGTAGCCCAAATAGGAAAGCTTTTTCTTGAAGGAAAGTATGATGCTACTAAGCTAATCGCCTTAGTAGGCTCAGAAGTAATTAACCCCCAATACTACCGTACCTATACAGGCGCATGTATTCATAAATTTGTGAAAGATAACCTCAAACAAGAACACGTAAGACTTATCTCAGGTAATGTGTTGACAGGGGAAAAGATAGCGAAAGATGGCTTTATGGGCTATTATCACCTTATGGTAACCGTTATCCCTGAGGGAGATTATCATGAAATGTTTGGATGGATCAAGCCTACTAAAAAGTTAAGCTTACATAGAGCTTTGGGGCTACTTTCTTTTTTGAACAAAGCCGATCGAGCGTATAGCGTAGACACCAATACCCATGGTGAGCCTAGGGCTTTTGTCCAAACGGGCGTCTTCGAAAAAGTAATGCCCATGGATATACTTCCTACATATCTACTCAAAGCCATTTTAGCAGAAGACTTGGATGAAATGGAAGCCCTCGGTATTTATGAGGTAATAGAAGAAGACATGGCACTATGTGAGTTTGTAGACGTATCAAAACACGATGTTCAGAAAATAGTAAGACAAGGTTTGGACTTATTAAGACTGAGTTAAAATAGTTTGTATACATAGACATATGAAGTTTTTGCGTAAATTCATCGATAAGAAAAAGCCCCTTTTTGAGAAAGGAGGGAAGTATGAAAAATTTCATTACATCTTCGAAGCCCATGAAACATTCCTATATACGCCTAATCATACAACCAAAGCAAAGGGTGTACAAATTAGAGATGTCATAGACTTGAAACGTCTGATGATGACGGTGATCATTGCCATGCTTCCTTCTCTATTTTTTGGTATGTGGAATGTAGGCCACCAGCATTATTTAGCAGTAGGTGAAGTAGCGTCCTTCTGGGAAAAGATGACCCTAGGAATGAAAGTGGTATTCCCTATTGTGGTCGTTTCTTATGCAACAGGGCTTGCCATAGAGTTTACCTTTGCCACTATCCGAAGACATCCTGTGAGTGAAGGCTTCTTAGTGACAGGAATGCTCATTCCACTCATCATGCCTCCTACCATACCCTTATGGCAAGTAGCTGTAGGAACAGCCTTTGCTGTCATTATTGGGAAAGAAGTATTTGGGGGAACAGGCATGAACATTCTCAATGTAGCGCTCACAGCCAGAGTCTTTCTATACTTCGCTTACCCCACCGAGTTAGCAGGAGAAGTATGGTCCTACTTAGGAGACAAAACACCAGTAGCAGGTTACTCAGGCGCTACCGCCCTCGCAGTAGCGGAAGCAGCGAGCACAGATGACAAAGTGGTGGTAGCCACCTTGGGCGAGACCTGGTCGCAAGGACTCTTTGAATTTGGTAACTTATTCTGGGGCGCTATCCCTGGCTCTATTGGAGAAACCTCGACACTCATGGTGTTAATAGGCGCCGCCATCCTCATCATTACAGGAACAGGAAGTTGGAAAATTATGGTGAGTGTATTTGCAGGTGCCCTTTTTATGGGCTACATTTTCAATATAATTGCCCTGAATGAGTTTATGAAGATGCCTGCTCCCTATCATTTAGTCATAGGAGGCCTTGCCTTTGGTGCTGTGTACATGGCTACTGACCCGGTCTCAGCAGCACAAACCGAAGAAGGTAAGTGGTTTTACGGCTTTATGATAGGCATGCTCACGATTCTAATTAGAATTTTCAATCCAGCCTATCCAGAGGGTATCATGTTTGCTATTCTGTTGATGAATGTTTTTGCACCCTTGATAGATTATTATGTCGTACAAGCCAATAAAAAAAGGAGATTAAAACGTGCAACGATCTAACCTATATGTCATCCTTTTCTCACTTATACTTACGATCACCTTAGGAGGTATACTGGCACTCGCTTCAGAAGGCTTAGCCCCCTTGAAGCAAAAACAGATAGCCCTAGATATCAAAAAGCAAATTCTAAGCGCTGTAATGGAGGTAACTCCTAATGATGATGTGCTTAGTATTTATCACGAAAGAATAAAGCCACTTGTGGTAGACATAGAAGGTAACTTCGTAGAAAAAGACGAAGAAGGGGATTCCATCACTGTAGAAAATATCAGTGTGCGCAGACAGTACAAGCTACCTGCTGAAAAGCGATACTACCCTGTGTATGAGTTTGTCAGTAAAACCAACTCCCAAGACGTAGAAGCCTATATTCTTCCTGTTTTTGGAGTGGGGTTGTGGGATTATATTTGGGCTTATGTAGCCGTAGCCAATGATTTAAACACGATCAAAGGCATTGCTTTTGACCATGAAAAAGAAACACCAGGCCTAGGAGCACGAATTACAGATAAAGAAATACAAAGACGTTATATAGGTAAAAAGCTTTACAATGACATAGGGAAACTCGTCTCTGTAACCATGGTGAAAGGAGAAACAAGAAATCCCCATCAATATGATAAGCACCATGTGGATGGAATGTCTGGTGCCACCAAAACAGCAGAAGGTGTGAATGACATGCTCTTTAACTATACACGTTATTATCAGAAATATTTTGATAAACTAAAAGCAAAACGCCCTTCTCTGAAATAGCTTGGTTGCCTAAGCAGTATAAGCTATTGTTAAATAATAATTGTTAAATAATAAGGGTTAAGTATATTTAGGAATCGACAAACGGAACTTGAAACTTACCATCTTAAAAATCTATCAGCCATGAGTGTAGACACACTAGAAAAAAAGAATACGCAAAAGGTTATATCATCGCCCCAAAAACAAGAGTCCTTCTTTTCGAAAAGAAGAAGAAAAATTGTTACTGATCCATTAAATGATGATAACCCCATTACTATACAGGTATTAGGAATCTGCTCTGCGCTAGCTGTTACTACGCTTCTACAACCTACCCTTGTGATGGCTATCTCTGTAGTAGTAGTCATAGCCATGTCTAACTTAACCATCTCCCTCTTAAGAAAATACATTCCTCCTAGGATCAGGATTATCGTACAGCTAGCCGTAGTAGCTACGCTTGTTACGCTAGTGAGTGAACTCTTGAAAGCTTACTTCTATGATATGTCAAAAGTACTGAACGTATTTGTAGGCCTGATTATTACCAACTGCATTGTCATGGGCCGGCTAGAAGCCTTTGCTATGGGAAACAAGCCTTGGGATTCCATCTTAGATGGCCTAGGAAGTGGGCTAGGCTACGCGTGGATTATCCTGGCAGTAGCCTTCTTCAGAGAACTCCTTGGCTCAGGGTCTATCTTTGGCTTTAAAGTATTTGAAGCAATGGGTATAGAAAACTTCCCTATCAATGGCGTTATGAACAATCCGGTAGGTGCTTTTATCATCTTAGGATTGATCATCTGGGTACAAAGAACAAAGACTGGTTACATTGAAAATTAATAGCTATCGGTATGCACTTAATCAATCTAGGTATTAAATCGATTTTTATTGAAAACATGATCTTCTCGCTCTTCTTAGGAATGTGCTCTTTCCTGGCCGTCTCTAAGAAGGTAAACACCGCCATAGGGCTAGGCTTTGCGGTTGTCTTTGTACTCTCTATTACTGTACCAACCAACTGGCTGCTACAAGAATATGTACTTAAAGAAGGAGCCTTAGCATGGATTTCTCCTGCCCTAGCTTCGGTTGACCTCAGCTTCTTACAATTTATTATGTTTATAGCCATCATTGCAGCGATTGTGCAGTTGGTAGAAATGATTATCGAAAAAGCCTCGCCCACACTCTATGGTTCGCTAGGTATATTTCTCCCTTTGATTGCCGTCAACTGTGCTATCTTAGGAGGTTCCTCTTTTATGGTACAACGCGAGTATACCTTACCTGAGGCTATTGTCTATGGCTTTTCTTCAGGCATCGGATGGCTCTTAGCCATTGTAGCACTAGCAGCTATAAGAGAAAAAATGAAGTACTCCAATGTTCCTGCTGGCTTAAAGGGACTAGGCATTACTATGTTCATTACCGGACTTATGGGACTAGCCTTTCTGGCGTTTATGGGAATATCACTTTAAGTACTAGGCTAATGAGAAAAAATCTAATTAATTATTTCTTCAGGGGATTATTATTGGCTGTTCCCTTTGTTTTAACAATTTACGTCATTGCGGTCACCCTACGTTGGATCGATGGGCTCATCCAAATAAATATACCTGGCCTCGGAATACTAATCATTTTTATCGCTATTACTGCACTTGGCTACTTAGGATCTAGCTTCATCATTAAGCCCATCTTTAATTTGATAGAGCACTTTGTTGTAAGGTTACCCCTGATCAATATTATCTACTCCTCTCTCAAAGAGCTAATAGCTGCTTTTGTAGGAGATAAAAGGAAATTCGGTAAACCTGTATTGGTGCTTATGAACAGACAAGAAAATATACAAAGATTAGGATTTCTTACACAAGAAGATTTGCAAGGGTTAAATTTACCAGGTAGCGTAACAGTATATCTGCCGCATTCCTATAATTTTTCAGGTAACTTATTTATCGTTCCTAAAGACCGTATCAAGCCTTTGAATATCTCTAGTACCGAGGTAATGAAGTTTATCGTATCAGGAGGGGTGGCAGGGCTAAAGTGAGACCTCTCCCCATCCCCCCATGGATTAATTGCATGATCTTTAGTTCTTTAGTTCATAGTTTCAAGTTCCGAGTTTTAGGTGGGTTGTATTCCCTTTGGCTACTACAAGGGAAGATAGCTGGTGCAGATTGAGTTTTTTAAAAACTTTTTCCCAATTCTCCTCTTAATTACTAGGGATGGAGTTGCTCAAATCTGCCTAACAACTTGGATGGTAAAAAGGTGTTTTGAAAGCAACATCATAACTAAGAACTTGGAACTAAGAACTAGGTTATTATGAGGAGTTAGAAATAATTGATTTGCGTTAATTGTAAATAGTTTTTAACTTTATCTTTATACAAGCCATATGCCTGATAGGAACAAAGCTATGTTAAGTCGTCATCCTACAGTACTCGGTGGTTTACTGCTCAGTGTGGGCCTTATTCTCTCTAGCATTACGCTAGGCGTGGTTTTATATAAATCTCGACAAACACCGCGCTATGTTTGTGTAAAAGGATTGTCTGAACGCGAAGTAGGTGCTAATGTGGCTGTATGGCCTATTAAATTTAGAACGGTAGCTGATGACTTGGAATTCTTACAGAAGAACATTGAAAAGCAGCGCAGTATTATTACTAAATTTTTAACAAAACAGGGTTTTAGTAAAGAAGAAATCTCCTATGGAGCACCTACCATAAGGGACAGAGAGACTAGTGCTTATAGAGAAGCTTCAAAATTTAGGTATATGGCCGAAGCAGACATTAAGGTTCGATCTAACAAGGTGCTTACAGTAGAAAATGCCTTACAAAAGGCCGAAGAATTGGTAGCAAAGGGAATTGCCCTAGAAGAAACTTGGGGAAATCGTCCACAATTTCTTTTCACAAAGCTTAATGAAATAAAACCAGCTATGATTCAAGAGGCTACTGTCAGTGCAAGAAAGGCTGCTGAGCAATTTGCTGAAGACTCAGGCAGTCAAGTAGGTAGTATACGCAATGCAACGCAAGGTTTCTTTTCTATAGAAGACACTTATATACCTACGAAAAAGCATGTAAGGGTAGTTACGACGGTTCAATACTTTCTAGTGGACGATTGATTATAAATGTCTATAAAGTATAGCTATAGAATAGAGATCAGTCTATACTAACGGGAATCAACGTTTTAGTTTAATTTTTGAAACGCTTAGTCCAATTTCTATAGGACTTTTTCGGATAAATAGAACAAATTAGCTGAGCTTAGGGGACAAATTCGGGGCCTGTAGAAAGCCTCCCTAATTTTTCTAAAAATCTCCTTTTAAAGCCAATAGACTCTTATGGAAATTCCAAGCTTTTGAGTATATTTTTTGTCATATCTTTTAATTTAGTACTGTGTTATCATACGAGCAAAACTACTAGAGAAAAAATGGAGGAAGCGCTGTA
>JAKSDE010000395.1 GCA_022360235.1 Cytophagales bacterium | reverse complement strand
TAAAGAGCCTGGAGCGGGTGTGAATCATTACCTATTTGGCATGCTCTATGGGAGTAAATTAATCCTCCTCAATCCAGTAGGAGCCAGCAAGCACCAAGATCTCTATGAAGCCCTAGCAGCGGTCAAGGAGCAAGGGTTAGTAGAGGAGCTCTTTCTCTCCAGGACAAGGATCCAGCAAGAAGAGCAGCTCGTGTCCTGTGGTCCGATAAGCGCTGAACTGGTGCTCCATTATGGAGCGCTGGATGAAGAGGGCCTTGAGGAAGTAGTAAGCAAGTTATGCTCGGTAGGCGAAGCGCAGGAGAAGAAGCTAGGGCAAGGGCAGGAAGCAAAAACGTTGTGCTATCAAGAAGTAGCGGTTAGCCCGTGCTTCCCAGCATCCTTGCTTGGCTTGGTACAAGAGGAGTCAGGGGCTAAGGCTAGCTATGAAGAGCGGGTAGCCGAGCTAAGGCAGAGTCAGCTAGCCAGATTAGAGCAAGTGCCCCGTGAGCTTGAGGAGGAGTTACCCGAGCAAGTATTGTTTACCCAGCTAGTGGTAGAGGATAAGGGCATACTGGCTCTCGCGGATAGCGAATCCTACAAGCAGTTAGCCAAGCGAGCAAGGCCTAGTGAGTTAGCATGTAGCCCTATTCCAGGATCAGGCTTGGAAGTAGGAGAGTCTGTGAGTCAACTCCCAAGCACATCGCAAGCAGTTCATGTAAGCACTCCTGCTGAGCCTCAACAAGCTGCCCGAGCAAGAAGCCATGCTGTTCCCAGAGCACCACTTGAGCTGACTGAAAGCCAAGGGCCTACCGAGTTAGAGCGAGATCAACAAGAAGCAGCAAAGCTGAAGGAGGAAATAGCCGAGCTATATTCAAGGCCCCCCCAAGCTACAGAGGAAGCTGATTCTCAGATAGTACATGAGCTGACCACCCGTTTAGCGCGTTTATTGAAGCTAGAGGGTTTCTGGACACTAGAGCAAGACGGTGATGGGGCTAAGGAGTACATAGAAAGGTTAAGGAAAGATCATCGTACTAGGTGGGGCCAAACAGAATACGGAGCAGAAGTAAACAAGGAGCTCACTGCCTTGCTAGAGCAAGCCTACGGCGAAGCGTTAAAACAAGGAGCGTCCGAAAAGCTGGTCAATAAGACACCTGAGGGAGTAGCCAGGCTAGCAAAGGTATTAGAGCAGTTGGCAGCCTTACATCAAGAGCGGGGAGAACAAACAGGCGATCTAACGTATTACCCAGAGGCAGCAGTATTCTATCAAAATGTGCTGAGTGTCTGTGAAGAGGAGATGAAGAAGGTGGAGAGCCAGGCAGCAGAAGCCCTAGGCTATCCAGCGCAAATAGCGGCCGCCTACAGCGGCTTAGCCAAGATCAGGGAAGCCATGTTAGCAATAGCTAAGGGAGGAAAAGAGGGAGTTGTCTCGCAAGGAGGCATGAGCGTAGCCGAGCTTCAAGAGGAGATAGCAAGAGACAAGCAAGTCTTGCAGGCTTTAAGAACCGATGCCAAGGCAAGAGTAGATCAGCTAGAAGCATTTCTGAACAAGCAGGGGAGTGCAGAAGAGGTACTAGCAGGCGAAAAGGAGTACATCGAGGGAAGTAGGGCGCTGTTTGCCGATATAGCTAAGACGGTCAGGGAGTTTTTAGCCAGGCTCTACCAAGAGAGCGAGCAAGAACTAGGTCCAGCCCCCTGCAAGTACACTGTGATGGGGCTAGGGTCGATGGCCTTGGAGCAGATGACGCCATATTCAGACTTAGAGTTTGCGATCCTCGTGGAAGAAGTCAAGGATGCAGCAGCGGCAGAGGAGTACCGGGAATACTTGCGGCAGCTCACGCATCTGGTACACTTCCGGGTGATTAACTTGGGAGAGACGACGATCCCGATGAGTAAATACGGGATGAGTTTAGACCATCTAGCCAAAAGAGGGATCCATTTTGATTTAGGGGGGATAACACCCTTGGGAAGAAAGGATAAGCTCTATGACTTGATACAGCCGGTAGCAGGGATGCTGTATTACTTAAAAAATGAAGGGAACAAAATAGCGCATATAGATAAGCCACTTCCCTTCATCCTAGAGAGCACGTGTTATGTACATGGAGAGGAGGGATTGCATGAAGCGTATGCAGCAGAGAAGAGGGCCTTTCTCGAGGAAGGCCAAACGGAGCAAGGGGTACCTATCTATCAAGCGAGGGCATTGAAAAGGCTGCTGAAGGGGTTCGTAGAGCTGGACTATAGTAACCTAGGGGAAGTTAAAGCCAGACGCCAACAACCTGGGGACTTAGGAGACCTTAAACCAAAATTTGAACTAGAAGATGCAGGGAGGTTGTATGATGTGAAACAAATCTATCGGTTGCCCAATAGGTTGCTCTATGGACTAGCGATGTACTACGGCATACTCCCTGCGAGTAGCTGGGATGCGGTAGAACAATTGGCAAGCAGGGGTATTATAGGGGTAGGAACAGGAGCTCAAGAAGCAGCCCATCACCTACAGTACGCAGTAAGCTTTGCTACAATACTGCGCTTAAAGACGTATTTACATCATGAGCAGCAAGCAGAGCGCGTAACGATGCTGAGTGGAGTCAGCCCAGAACAAGCTCAGCAAGAGGTAAGCGAATTTTTTACATTACCCCCAGCAGCCTTACAAGCCGGGGGTAGTTTGTTTAAGTACTACTACACCGCCCTACCTTTACACAGCAAGATAGAGGAGTTTTTTAAGACGTTGGGTTTACGTCAGCAGCTTTCAGAGTGGTCAGAAGTGTTAGGTTTGGATAATGACCTATCCTATCAGTTAAAAACCTTGTTTGAGGTGGAAGACAAGTTTTCACCTAGTAAGGAAGCCGACTTCTTTCAAGCAGAAGCCTTTTATGATGACAGTGATGAAGCTAGAGGCAACATACATCGAAGATTACTGCGGTATAAGGAAGCAAAAGCGTGCTATGAGCAAGCATTGGCCATCACTGAGCAGGTTTACGGCCCGGAGCACCCCAATGTAGCCAAGAGCTTGAACAACCTGGGCTTAGTGGAGGACCCTAAGGAGGCGATCGAGTGCTTTAAGCGGGCATTGGCCATCTATGAACAGGCCTGCGGACCGAAGCACCCAGAGGTGGCCAGGAGCTTGAACAACCTAGGCTTAGCGTGGTACCAGTTAGGGGATTGGAAGCAGGCGATCGAGTGCTTCAAGCGAGCTTTGGCCATCTATAAGAAGTCCTACGGACCGGAGCATTCCAATGTAGCTACGATCTTGAACAACCTGGGGGGTGCCTTGGACCAGTTAGGGGAATCGAAGCAGGCGATTGAGTGCTTTAAGTGGGCATTGGCTATCTATGAGCAGACCTACGGACCGGAGCACCCAGAGGTGGCCAGGAGCTTGAACAACCTAGGCTTAGCGTGGTACCATTTAGGAGAATCGAAGCAGGCGATCGGCTACTTTGAGCGGGCTTTGGCCATCTATGAGCAGGCCTACGGACCGGAGCATTCCAATGTAGCTACGAGCTTGAATAACCTGGGCTTAGGCTGGGACAATTTAGGGGAACACCAGAAGGCGATCGGCTACTATGAGGGGGCATTGGCCATTTATGAGAAAGTCTGCAGCCCGAAGCACCACCCCCTGGTAGCTACGAGCTTGAACAACCTGGGGGGTGCCTTG
>JAKSDE010000349.1 GCA_022360235.1 Cytophagales bacterium | reverse complement strand
TTCCGGGTTCTGAGTTCCGGGTTCTGAGTTCCGAGTTCTGAGTTCCGGGTTCCGAGTTCCGGGTTCTGAGTTCTGAGTTTCGGGTTCTGAGTTCTGAGTTCCGGGTTCTGAGTTCTGAGTTCCGGGTTTCGATAGGGGAGCGTAGAAAACACTCCTTTCCCCGTCAAAAAGTTGCTCGCTATACCTCCTTTAGATTTGCAGAGTATCATTATTTCAATAAAATTGTTTTGTTGGGAAGCCCTTCTGAAGGGATTCAAGCAAAGTAAATCATTAGGACTACTATCTTTGTTATGGTGTGAAAAGTGGATAAAACCACCCTATAAAAGCTATAAGCTAGGCTAAAATAGTTTTATCCACTTTTCTACACCCAGCAAGCCCTTTGAGTTTGAGGGGTACCACTAACAGCAAAGCATTAAATTGCAAGTTTTAAATCGATTTTTTCAACTAAAACAAAGTGTTATGAACAAAATATATTTTATATGAAAAACAGAATGTAAGCTCACGTAAGCAGCATGTGGAATAGCGGCAAATTATAATTACCTCAAAGCATATAAAGCTTAACCAAAGACTTAATCCGCTATCCCACTCTTACTATCAAAATCAGATAAGAGTTCAGGTAAAACCCATTATTAAGGTATTGATTCAATAGTAAAACGGATGCTACTTACAGCGCTTCATCCATTTTTTCCCTCGTAGTGTTGCTCGTATGATAACACAGTACTAAATTAAGAAATATGACAGAAAATATACACAAAAGTTTGGAATTTCCCTAAGAGTCAATACAACCCACCTAAAACTCGAAACTAAGGAACCACAGGAACTAAGAAAGCACTACGTATTATAACGACTCATTGTATGGGAAACACCTACCGTACAGAATGCGTATATCATCTCACAGGCTTGGTTCATGTAAATGGGTAGTGCTTCAAACTCTTGTTGGCTAAACTTCCCTAATACATAATCTATTTGTTTGCCCTTTGAAAAATTACTTCCTATACCAAATCTAAGCCGCGGATAGTTTTGCGTATTCCAATGCGTTTCAATGCTCTTAAGGCCATTATGTCCAGCAGAAGATCCTTTAGCGCGCATCCTCAGTTTTCCAAAAGGTAGAGCAATATCATCCGTAAGCACCAGGCTATTTTCAATAGGCAACTTTAGCATATTGAGCCAGTAGCTGGCTGCTTTTCCAGTATGGTTCATATACGTGGTAGGCTTGATGAGGTAAATACTCCTTCCTTTATACTTGACGGAAGTTACCAAAGCAAGCCGATCAGCTTGAAACGCTACGTCGTGCTGTTCAACAAGTTGGTCTAACACAAGAAAGCCGATGTTATGTCTGGTAAGTTCATAGGCTGCACCAACATTTCCAAGTCCAATAATGAGATACTTCAATTTGAAAGCTGTTTATCTACCCGTTTGAAGTAGAAGATAATACACCTATACTTTGTTAGCGTCAAGTTTCAGGCTGCAAGTGTCTTTTTCTGAAATAGGTTTGCAAGTACAGCTCAAACCTCCTATAGCATAGAAAGAGAGGATGATACAACCTTATTTATTCAGAATTTGCTTTTGTAGCTTCACTCGTAGCTTCTTCTCCTTCTGCCGCAGTAGTTTTACCTCTTAATGCTCTAGGAATTTCTACGACAGCGATGGGTGCTACTTTAGGATCTAGCACTTCATAGCGTTCTTCTTTAATATCTTTTACTTTAATCGCTTTTCCAAAGTCGAGTGTAGAAATAGTTAGATCGATATGACCGGGCATATCTTGAGGATAAGCAAGTACCTGTAATGCTCTTCGTATTTTAATGAATTCTCCTCCTTTTTCTACGCCGGGTGCTCTTCCAGAGAAAACAATGGGGATATTCATTTTGACTTTTTTGTTATCAGAAAGTACTAGGAAGTCAGCATGAAGAATAATTTCACTGACGGGGTGGAATTGTATATCTTGAAGTATGCATTTGTATGCTGTTCCCTCAATCGTAAGATGAACAAAATGTGCTTCAGAAGTATAAACAAGTTCCTTAAAGAGCGCCATGGGCGCGTAAAAATGAACTTGTTCTTTTTCACCGTAAAGTACACATGGTACATTGCCCTCTTTTCTTAGTCTTTTGGCCTCTTTTTTTCCAAGATTTGCTCTTTTATACCCTATAATCTCTAGTGTCTTCATTGTTTAAAATTAAGTGGCCTAAAAATAAGTGGCCTAAAAATATATACCAACTATATTATAAATAGCGAACTAATCGATTCACGCTCATGTACATTTTTAATCGCAGCAGCAAAAAGTTCAGCTATACTTAGTACTTTTATTTTAGTTGTTTCTTCTTTTAGTGGAATAGTATCTGTTACCACGACTTCTTCTACTACAGAAGCATTGATTTTTTCATAGGCATTACCAGAAAGTAGCGGATGTGTACAAACGGCTCTTACTGACCTAGCCCCTTTTTCTTTCAACATTTCAACAGCTCTGCAGAGTGTACCGCCCGTATCGATCATGTCATCTACTAACACTACATTGGCATCTTTCACCTCTCCAATAATTTGTATAGAAGCTATTTCGTTGGCCTTTTTTCGATGTTTATCACAAATGACCATAGCTACTTCAAAGTGCTTGGCATAGCTCCTAGCCCTTGAAACACTACCTACATCAGGCGCTGCAAAGACTAGGTTCTCCAGCTTCAGGCTTTTGATATATGGAATAAAGACCGTTGAACTATCAAGATGATCTACAGGAAAATCAAAAAAGCCTTGTATCTGCCCTGCATGTAAATCGCAAGTTATTAAACGATCTACACCCGCAGCACTCAGTAAGTTAGCATTCAGTTTAGCTGCAATAGGCACCCTCGGCTTGTCTTTTCTATCTTGCCGCGCATAGCCATAGTAAGGAATTACTACCGTGACATGATGTGCACTTGCTCGTCTTGCCGCATCAATCATGAGAAGCAACTCCATTAGGTTATCTGCGGGTGGGAAGGTAGACTGAATCAAATATAGTTGTACCCCACGTACAGACTCATGAAAGATAGGACATATTTCGCCGTCGCTAAACTTTTCGATCGTCAGGTTGCCTAAAGACTGCCCATAAGCCAACGAAATACGCTCTCCTAGCTCTCTCGAGGCAGTTCCTGCAAAAAGTTTAACCGATGATAGCATTCGTCCTAAAGTTTAACTTTAAGAAGATCTTGTAGTCACAAAGGTAAGCACTTATCTCGATAAACCAAACATGTTCTGAGTTTTGAGTTCTGGTGCGACGTGAAGTCATGCAAATAATTGTTCTGCTAGGGTGTGTCACGAAGCAAATGAATAAACAAGTTCATTTGCCTGCTGTAAATGAGATGGCGGTGGGCCCGCCGTAAGCGCTTTATAGGAAGAGCTTACAAACCGCCTAGCTGGTGCTGTGGTAAAGAGCCATGGTATTGAGCGTGCTAGGAAAAGGCCTACA
>JAKSDE010000393.1 GCA_022360235.1 Cytophagales bacterium | reverse complement strand
TCCTGTCGTAGGATTGTTGGAAATAGATGAATGAGAAGTCCTGAGTGGGACTATAGAAAATACTCCTTTCATGGGTCTTGATGAGGTGCTTTACCGAGCATAGAGCATGCTATTTTTTTGCAAGGTTGTAGTGTAATAAAGGTTTTTCTTGCCCATATTGCTACGCTATACATGAGCTTTTGGAAGCTAAGATAGTCATTTTAAGTGTAAAAAAACAGTATTTAATACTTGTTAAGGGGCAATTAAAGAATTTTAAATATTGAACAAATCGCATATCCCAAAACAGCTTAAGCTAAGTCAAAAAGAAATACTCTGCGACTACCGTCTTGCTTGTGAAAGCCGAGCGGCGAGTCTGCTAGCCCGTAAAGAAGTATTCATGGGTAAAGCGAAATTTGGCATCTTTGGCGATGGCAAAGAAGTAGCGCAACTCGCTATGGCAAAAGTATTTCAAAAAGGTGATTTCCGTTCAGGCTACTATAGAGATCAAACCTTTATGATGGCCATTGGTGAACTCACCATTCAGCAATATTTTGCGCAACTCTATGCACATGCAGACGTAAAGGTCGAACCTTCCTCAGCAGGCAGAATGATGAACAGCCATTTTGGAACTCGCATGCTCGATGATAATGGCCAGTGGAAAAAGCTCGTGCACCTTAAGAATTCCACTTCTGACATCTCTGCCAATGCTTCGCAGATGCCTCGCCTGCTAGGATTAGCCTATGCGTCTAAACTATATAAAGAGAATAAGCTTTTACAAGACTTGACAGATTTCTCCAATCAAGGGAATGAAGTGGCCTTTGGCACCATCGGCAATGCCGCTACCTCAGAAGGAATGTTTTTTGAGACCATCAACGCCGCCGGGGTCCTACAAGTACCTATGCTTGTCGCTGTATGGGACGACGACTATGGCATTTCCGTGCCCAAAGAATACCATACGACCAAGCAAGACATTTCCAAAGCCCTGGCTGGCTTTCAGCGAACAGCTGATGAGCCAGGCTATGAAATCTTTACCGTTAAAGGCTGGGATTATCCCGCCTTATGTGAAACGTATCAACAAGCAGAAAAAATTTGTCGGGAAGAACATATCCCTGTACTCATCCATGTAAAAGAGATGACGCAGCCCCAAGGGCACTCTACCTCTGGATCGCATGAACGTTACAAATCCAAGGAGCGACTAGCCTGGGAAGCAGCCTATGACTGTAACAAAAAAATGCGGGAGTGGTTGCTGGAGAACAATATAGCTACAGCTGTACAGTTAGATACTATCGAACAAGAAGCCCGGGTAGAAGTCAAAAGACAAAAAAATGCAGCTTGGAAAGCTTTCATGGACGACGTCAAAAAAGATCAACAAGAGGCTATGCAACTCCTCAAAGAACTAGCCACCAAGAGCCAAGCGAGTAACCACATTGAAGCAATTATCAAAGAACTTAAGGAGATACATCATCCTACCAAACTGCATGCCATGAGGGCCACCAAGCAAGCCTTACGCCACTTAAGAAATGAATACCTACCTGCTAAAAAAGCCCTCATCGCTTGGATGAAGAAAACTTTAAAAGAAAATGAAGAACGCTTTAGTACGCACTTGTATAGCGAGTCAAAAGAGGCGGCATTAAAAGTACCTGTAGTCGATCCCATCATTAAGCAAGACGCCCAATGGGTAGATGGAAGAGAAGTGTTGCAGCGCTGTTTTGACGCCATGCTACAAAGAGATCCCCGTGTTTTTGCCATTGGCGAAGATATAGGCAAAATCGGCGATGTGAACCAGGCTTTTGCTGGTCTACAGCAAAAACATGGCATCCTACGCGTGACAGACACAGGCGTTCGAGAATGCACCATTGTGGGGCAAGGGATTGGTGCAGCTATGCGAGGCTTACGGCCTATTGTTGAGATACAATACCTCGACTACTTACCTTATGCCCTACAAATCATGGGCGATGACCTAGCTACCTTGCGCTATCGTACCAAAGGTGGGCAAAAAGCACCCCTCATCATTCGTACCCGAGGACACCGCCTAGAGGGAATATGGCATGCAGGCTCGTACCTAGCTGGCATTATTCATAACGTCCGAGGCATCTATGTGCTCGTGCCTAGGAACATGACGCAAGCAGCCGGCCTCTACAATACGATGTTACAATCAGACGACCCAGCTCTGATCATTGAGTGCTTAAATGGCTACCGATTGAAAGAACAAATCCCAGAAAATATTGCTTCCTTTACTGTACCGCTAGGTACCCCGGTTATCTTAAAAGAAGGAACTGATGTGACGATAGTGACATACGGAGCCATGTGCCGTATCGTCATGGAAGCTACTACAGCCTTAGAAGAAGTAGGCATCTCTTGCGAAGTAATCGATGTACAGACACTGCTCCCCTTTGATGTTCATCACAAAATTGTAGCCTCTTTAAAGAAAACTAATCGGGTAGTTTTTGCCGATGAAGATGTACCCGGCGGTACTACTGCGTACATGATGCAAAAAGTGCTAGAAGAGCAAAAAGCTTATTATTATCTAGACTCAATGCCTGTTACTATTACCAGCCAAGCGCATCGCCCTGCCTATGCTGATGATGGTAACTATATTTCTAAGCCCAATGTAGAGGATGTCTTCGACAAGATTTACACATTGATGTCAGAGTATGCGCCTAAGAAGTATCTCCCTATTGATACGCATGAAGATTGTCAAAGAATAACGCTATAGCCTACATTCCGCATGACAAAACTAACCTTGGGACTGTAGAAAGCTTCCCTAATTTTTCTAAAAATCTCCTTTTAAAGCCAATACAGGCCTATAATTTGGTAGAATTCTTTAAGATTCTACAGCCCCAACCTTAGTTCCTAGTTGTGTGTCCAGCAAAGGCTGGTATTTTCAGCAGGAGATAGACCTGCCAGGTTAAAAGTCCAAAACTTGTAGCTTGGGTAGCAGCATGGCCAGAAATCAAGAGGTTGAAGCCTACCGACAAACTCATCTTTAGGGTGAGGCGAAGTATGAGGTCGTAGGGAAAACGAACACATAGGGGGCCTCGAAAACTATAGCCTCGAAGGTCGAGCCCGCGGCTCGGGGGTGAAGACAACATGTTCCTACGAAAAATGGACCGATGCGTAGGAACACTTCGGCGGGGTGGTAGTGACGACATGATACTCTAGGAGCTACTAAGCCACTGGAGAAGCCCTGCTCACCCCAGCGAGAAATACGCTGGAGCCAGGTAGGTTCTATAACGGCGAATCGGGAAATGAATCGAAGGTGAGAGGGTGACGGATGGGCGCGTAGTAGTGATGAAGCGAGGTAACGCTCGTGGAGCCAAGGAGCCCTACTATTAATATTCTTTCAACAAAACGGGATAAGGATGGGGTGATAAAACCATCCCTGAATTTACAAGACCTGAGAAGAAAGCTATACCCCAAAGGGAAGGGTGAATATTTCGGCTTGGGCAGATGGAGTAGAGGCGGGCAGTACCAAAGATAGGTTTTGCCCGCGAGGTACTCCCCCCTCTCGAAAGTCGGCCAAGAAGATAGGTCCCCTAAACTTTGGTAAGAAGTTAGCAGGTAAGCGTGGTGTGGGAAAACCACAAGCTGCGTTTGAGGCGGGGGGCGATGGAAACGGAGTTAAGGAAAGGTAAATCATCCTCACTTAACCACCGCGCCATTGCTCTACCCTACCCTAGTTATGATGTTGCTTTCAAAACACATAAGTAGCCTGTTGCAAAACGCATCAAAATCCGCTTCTATAGCCTATAAAGAAGGGAGGTACCCTAGGTTTTGCAAAGATCTCTTAATGTTAACACTCCCACGTGTGGGGAGCTTAGGGCACAACTCCCCTGGCTACTTGCCTCAAGCTTTTAAATGTCCATCAGTGACTCTCTTCTTCGCATTTTTCCTGCAGGAATACCAAACATCATTTTGAATCGCCTACAGAAGTAAGCTGTATCCTTGAATCCTACTTCTTTTCCGATTTGATAAATACTCTTTTTGGTGGTTCTGAGTAACCTGACCGCCTCCTCCATGCGTTGATATTCGATATAGTCTTGAGGGTTGATTCCTGTGAGTACCTTAAAGTACTGCCCTACATAGTCTTCAGAAACCCTAGCGATAGAAGCGAGAACTTTGTTTGACAGCGTGCCTCCTAAGTTTTCTTTAATGTAACTGAAGATGTCAATCAGCCTGGGATCTTTAAAATAGGTAATATTTGTAGCAAGTTGTTCCACAAACAGCTTTCTAGCCATGATGTGTCGAATAACTTCGATAACTAAATAGAGTGTATTAAGCTTTATCACTTCATCACCACCTGGTTTATCGGAATTATTTTCAGCTAATATTTCTCTGAAAATACCTCTCAGCTTGTCATTATCTTCAATGACAAAAGGTGGAATATCTAAGGAAGAGAAAAAGTTTACAGAGTTAAAAACTTTGGCCTCTAAAGTAATGTAGCTAAAGTTATCAAAGGATGCATCAGGCTTTGGCTCTAAAATGGGTTGGAAGTATTTCCAACGGTTATTCATAAAATATTCATTGGTTAAGTTCACAGGCTCTTCACTTCCATAGGTGATAGAAGTAAGTTTACCCCCTGGTATAAATAGGATATCTCCTGGTTTTACTACACTTTGCTTATCTCCTATGGTATAATGTATCCTACCCTTGTTGAGCGCAATAAAAGTATTCTCAACATCATAAAAATTCATAATTCTTAAAGACTGGAGAATTTTAATGTTTTTTGCCTTGATAAATCTAACGTTTAGTGATTCGATAATTTTGTTGTAATCTTCCATTATTTTTACTATGTTTATGTATGAGAGAAACTATATTTCATTATAAATTCCGTATGTAAAGCTATACAATAAAAGCAGAGAATAGAAACTTATACGAAGTCAAACTAAAATTGTATTCTAATATAAAAACGAAAAATAAAAATTAAGGTTACAATAATACGAATTCTCTTTAAATATTTACAATTCTTTCAGCTAAAAATGTACAAAGCTAAAAGGCAAGGTTATAGTATTTTCACTTCTAAAGAAAGACGCATCATTTAATCAATGATCAATAATTAGTCGCCCCTTAACAAGTAGCAAATACTGTGTTTTATATGTAAAATGACTATCTTAGTTCACAAAAAATCATGTATACGTAGCAATATTTGCAAGAAAAACCTTGATGGCACTACAAAACCTTGCAAAAAATATACGCAAAAGCTTGGAAAATCCATAGAAGTTGCCTTCTTCAACAACCAGGCCGGCCAACGCTCCTTGGTTTGTCCATTCAATATTATAGATCCGCCTTTGAAAAATGGCGTTCAGAGGAGCTGTAGAAAACGAGGCAGAAATTGCTTCAATTCAGTCATTGTTTACCCCTCTTAATATTCAAATACAGTGCTCCAGGAGGTATATCGAGCAACTTTTTGAGTGGGAAAGGTGTGTTTTCTACAGTCCCCTATCGAAACTCGGAACTAAGCACTTAACCTGCTGCAAAACGCATCAAAAATAGAACCATCGAGCGTTATGAAGGGTCGACTAGATAGCCGCAACTTGTGCTAATCAGTCATATTCAGTGCTACTTCTCTTTCAAAATATTCGATAATATGCATTTTGATTAGCTTTTCTTGTTCTAGCAGGTCAACGTGCGGTAATTTTTTTACCAATTTCCAATGAGGCCAGTTATCCTCGTCAACCCCTTCTAATTCATAAAGTTTAGATAAACTTAACGTTTTACATAGAGCAATGTGTATTAAATCTTGTTTTTGTTCTTTCGTAAATCTTTTTACGCCTTGCCCCAGTTCTTGTATGCCTATCAAGAATAATACAGCATAAAGATCACGTGGCCTTTTACCAATGACCTTTTCAAGCTGGGCAAGTAGTTGATTCCATTTTCTTTCTAGGGTTAAATCTTTTTTAAGCATCCGTTACTTTTTTACTTGTCTTCACCCCGCTTCATCGCTACTACGGACCTATCCACCACCCGCTGGCCTTCGATACCTCTCCCACTATTTCTGGTTATAGCATCTTATTCAACTTTCCCTACTCGCTATAGAAGAATTTGCCTATGAGTACAAAGCTAAGATATTCTTTATAAATTACTCTAAGTATCCCTGGTGGCATTAACCTTGGCTATATCTACTGGCTTTTCCCATTATTATTTGTTGCATTAACACTCTTTCTCTATTAACGCCTGAAGTATTGTAGTGCGTTTCCTCAGTATTATCATTCAACCAGCCAACAATTTTTTCTCTAGAAATATTACCGCTCGCTCCTTCCAAAGTAAAATCAATAAGTACTTGTTGATTTTTTATAGGGGGCTGTAGAAAACTAGGCAGGAATTACTTCAATTCAGTGATTGTTTACCCGCGCTAACGAAGAAGAGAAACGTCGCTTCGAACTCCTTAGAAGCGCTTACATAGCCGTAAACGTGCGACACGATGTGTCACGCTTAAGTACTCGTGCGACACGAGGCGCCATCAGGAGAGCGCTCATATAACCAGATAGGGCCGCGTCTATGCCCTATTGTCAACTGGACGGTGCGAAACGGGCAACTGTTTGGGACGAAGCCTCCAGTAAAGCCCAACCAGAGT
>JAKSDE010000082.1 GCA_022360235.1 Cytophagales bacterium | reverse complement strand
TTTGACCAAAAGATCATTGACTGGCTTGCCGATACTTTCCAGCAAGAGGAAGGAACTAATCTGAAGCAAGACCCTACAGCGCTGCAACGACTCAAAGAGGCAGCAGAAAAAGCTAAAATTGAACTCTCTAGTTCAACCACTACAGAAATCAATCTCCCTTACATTATAGCCGTAGACGGGATACCTAAACACCTTGTGAAAAAGCTTACCAGAGCAAAATTTGAGCAGCTGGTAGATGATTTGATCAAGAGGACCTTAGCACCTTGCGAAAAGGCATTGCAAGATGCATCCCTTGATGCTGCTGACATTAATGAAGTAATCTTGGTAGGGGGCTCAACAAGAATCCCTAGAATTCAAGCAGAAGTAGAAAAATTCTTTGGGAAGAAACCATCTAAAGGCGTCAACCCTGATGAGGTGGTGGCCATAGGCGCTGCTATCCAAGGAGGTATACTCACTAGCGAGGTGAAAGATATACTACTCCTCGATGTAACTCCGCTCTCGCTGGGTATCGAAACAATGGGGGGGGTGTCTACTAAACTGATCGAAGCCAATACAACTATCCCAGCGGAAAAGTCACAGATATTCTCTACAGCCACAGACAACCAGACTTCAGTAGAAATCCACGTACTACAAGGAGAAAGGCCTAGGGCAAAAGATAATCGTACGATCGGTAAATTTCATCTAGATAATATCCCAGCAGCCCCAAGAGGCGTACCACAAATTGAGGTGACTTTTGATATCGATGCGAATGGTATTCTTAACGTGTCTGCGAAAGATAAAGGAACGGGTAAAGAGCAAAAAATTCGTATTGAAGCCTCTTCTGGTTTGACAGAAGAAGAAATCAAAAGAATGAAAAAAGAAGCCGAAGCAAACGCCGAAGCAGATAAAGAAGAAAGAAAGAAAATAGATAAGCTTAACGAGGCCGACTCCTTAATCTTCCAAACAGAAAAAAAATTAAAAGAATCGGGAGATAAGCTCTCCGAGGATAAAAAGAAAACTATAGAAAATGCTTTGGCTGATTTGAAAAAGGCCTACGAAGCTAAAGATATAGAGCGCATTGATAAGGCCATGGAAGCAATAAATAAAATTTTTCCCCCTTTCGTGGAAGAAATGTATCAAGCTGCACAGCGAGCTACTTCTGCTCAGGGTAATGACGCACAGCAACAAAGTACGGCTGATACGGGTAGCAATAATCATGAGGGAGATGTGTCAGATGTTGACTATGAAGAAGTAGACAAATAACAAGTGAAGTGTATAGCGTACACGCGCTACCTTAGCAAACTGTGGAAAGCCTCTGTAATAGGGGCTTTTTTTATAGCTATACTTCTATCTCTCAGTATTGAAAATTCCTACAAACAGCCGATGAAATCAGTGCATTGGCCTTATGCTCCTCCTGCTGGGCTCGAACCAGCGACCCTCTGATTAACAGTCAGATGCTCTAACCAACTGAGCTAAGGAGGAGTGTGTGACCTAGTGTCTCAATATTAGTGCTTTCTATCTTTTTTTACAAGAGGGGGTTGTAGAAAACGAGGCAGGAATTGCTTCATTCAGTCATTGTTTACTGCTTATATTCAAATACGGTGCTCAAAGACTTTCATAGATCATCAAGCGTGCAGGGGTGTTACAGCGCATGGGGTTCCTGTTTGCTCAATGCTAGTTTAATTTCCTCTAGTTTTCTAGTTGCTATAGCTACCCTCAACGGTCTCTCACCCAAAGAGCGCTTTATCTATCTAGTCGACCCTTAACAAGTATAAATACTGTATTTTTACACTTAAAATGACGATCTTAGCTCACAAAAACTCATCTATAGCGTAGCAATATTGGCAAGAAAAACCTTTATAGCACGCCAAAACCTTGCAAAAAATAGCAGGCCCTATCAAGCATAGAGATCCGCCTTTGAAAAATGGTGTTAAGAAATTCTAAGCGAAGTGCGGCCAAAAATTGGCGTGTCTGAGAAGCGCAGCGACGAGTTGGCCAATTTTTAGCACGTAGCGCAAGAATTTTAGCCATTTTTCAACAGCGGTGATTTTTTTGCCTACTTTTTTGTGTGGCAGACAAAAAAGTAGGGCCCCCGGCAGGGGAGCAAAAAGTAAGGGGTAAGCACGTTAAATGACGAACTTAGCCTGTTGCAAAACACATCAAAAATAGAACCATCGAGCGTTCTTAAGGATCGACTATCTAGATTCACAGCCGACCCGACCTCAAGAGTCTGAACCATTCACACACAGTGGGCATTTGATCGGGATTTTTACCTGATAATTCTGCGAGGAGTGAAGGGAGTCTAAGTCCAAAAAGAAGACTACTTTTTCCCCCTAATGTTATCCTACGAAAGATTTGATCCGCCACCTTCGCCTGGTTAGCCTCTGCAGCGGCCTCAAGGGCCTCGCGGTAGATATCGTCCCTACCATACTTATACTTTACCACAAAAAGTGAGATGAATAGTTCCACAAGCTCCTCGTTTCCAGCCGCTGCAGCGGCCTTAAGGGCATGAACGCCGGCAGAGTCACCATTTTTATCTATTTCACTTAGGCTCACGCCAAGCGAGAGGAGTTGATCCACAAGTTCCCTGTTTCCAGCCGCTACAGCGGCCTCAAGGGCACGAGCACCGGCAGAGCGACCATATTCATCTTTTTCCTGAATATTAGCACCTTGTTTTATACATTCTGTTACACCTTCAAGGTTACCCTCCCTAGCCGCTTTGAGGAGATCATCCTCAATCGCATTAGATTGTATTGGAGGCAATTTAGGATGGTAAGGTTCTTTATAATATTTGGTACATCCCAGTAAGCAGTAAACAAAAATGAGTAAAATATGGGTGATTCGTCGATTCATAGCTATAACTCTTTAGGTTTCAAAAATAAGCATATACTGTTCAAACAGCCAGTTTTCGTATTTCGTAGACTAACTGTTTGGTCGCGTAAGCTAAACGAACTATTTTACAATTCCTAATTTATAAAATAGCATTATAAAGCCTCTCCATTAAACAGCCAGTTTGTGTATTTCGTGGAGTAACTGCTCAGTCATGCAATTTAAACGAACTATTTTACAATTCCTAATTTATAAAATAGCATTATAAGGCCCCTCCACTAAACAGCCAGTTTTCGTATTTCGTGGACTAACTGCCTGGTCGCGCAAGATAAACGAACTATTTTACAATTCCTAATTTATAAAGAGGGCACACGTTATAGGAATGTTTATACTACATCAACGGTTGTAAGGTTGATCTAGCTGAATGCCTTGTGATTGTTCCAGGCTGACTATCTTTTGACAAGCTGTATTCCATAAATTACTGTCTGTAGGGTAATACCATGTTAAATAAAAAAAATCATATTGAAGGGTTAAAATGACTATCAACTAGATTTACATGACCCCGCTTAGCGGCTACATGTAAAGCTTTGTCTTGAATGGATTCCTGCTTTTCGAAGTGGCTTGTAGGCTACCATTGATTAAAGCTGGATTTTCATCGAGCATTCTTGCAACAACCTCTAGCTTATTTTCTTCTAGGGCCGCTTGAAAAGTTTCATTAGTAGGGCTTGAGGTTGTTGCAGGCAGCATCAATGGTTTTTTGTGGTACAACTCACCACCAATAATAAGTTCAAAATTTTCTTCATGGCTTTCATAAGCATAGCTGTTTTTAAGGTTACTAGATGATCATTGTATAGACAGACTTTATAACTTTTTACTCTCGAATAATTCCTAATCTCTCTAGGAATCCTCGTCTATTACCCGGATATTACTGCTTCTGATAAGGTTTTTAATTTTTCTTGGAGCTATATCCACTGGCTTTTTCCCTTGGTTATTTTTTACCTTGAGGTTGATTCCAGGAGCATTTAAAAGGATGGTGACGAGCGTTTCGTTATTTTGTCTTACTGCCTTGTGCAGAGGCGTGTCTCCTAGACTATCTTGTGAATTAACATTAGCCCCCAATTCTATCCATTTTGCCACTGAGGCTGTTTTCCCCCCCTCCACTGCTTGGTGTAAAAGATGTTCTTTAGGAGATTGATCGCTATAGGGGGTATTAACAGCCTCGGATGGGGTGTCTAAAAATGCTGAACTAAGCGAAGCACGTGGGTAACTTATTGCTATTCCAGAACTTACTGAATAGCTAGGTATACTGAGTATTTCTGATAGTTCTAATGAAAAATCTGAACGGGGACGAGATAGATCACTTAATCCTGGATTGTCATGAGCATCTTCCAAGCGTGGTGCGAGTATTTCTATAATTCTCTCCTTTTCATGCGCAGTGGCCCATTCTAAAAGATTCATAAGAGGAAAGCTTGACATCTCGACGCGGCTACTTAAAAGTTTTTCCACTATAGCTATATAGCCATGTTCAGCTAATAATTGCCAAGCTTCAGGGTGTCCTTCTTTTATAAGCAATGCTATTGCCTCCACACTTTCATATTGAGCAGCAATAGGGATTATTTGTTCTACACGTGCTAGGTTTAAATTTAGATGCTTGACTAATTTTTCTAAGCGTCCAGTATGGGCCGCCGCTACCAGGGTGATGCCATCACAATCACAAAAATAGCCATCACTCCCTTCTTCTTTGCTCAATGCTAGGTCAATTGCTTCCAGTTTTCCAGTTGCTGTAGCTTCCTCAACGGCTCTTTCACCAAAAGAGCGACCCTTTTCATCTTTTTCCTCTAGGCTCACGCCCTTGCCAAGGAGTTGATCCACTAGGGCCCATTGCTTAGCAGCGGCAGCAACCATGAGGGCGTTAGCGCCATCTGCACCAAGATTTAGTAGCTCCTTAACCAATTCTGGGTGATTATAGAGAGCTGCCAAATATAATGGATTTCTACCTGCTTGAGTTCGAGTATTGATATCTACACCATGAGCTACATAATATTGCACTATAGCTATATGACCTCCTGCAGCTGCCATGTGCAAGGGAGCCCAACCATCTTTGGTTCTTTTTTTTATATTATCATTTTGCTCTTCCACTAAATATTGAACAACATGTAAGTGGCCTTTTGCTGATGCTATATGCAGTGGTGTCCTCCCACCTTGATCTTCTACATTAATACTGGCGCCTTGTTCTGTGCATTCTTTTACCTTTTGAAGGTTACCCTCCCTAGCCGCTTTGATGAGGTCATCCTCAATCGTATTGGATTGTATTGGAAACGATTTAGGATAGTAGGGTTCTGTATGATATTTGGTACACCCTAGTAAGCTGAAAGAAAAAATAAGTAAAATATGGGTGATTCGTCGATTCATAGCTATAACTCTTTAGGTTTCAAAAAATTAAGCATACCATGTATTGCTTACCTCGCATTATAAAGCCTCTCCACTAAACAGCCAGTTTGTGTATTTCTTGGAGTAACTGTATAGTCTTACTTTTAGTAGCTTAAACAAATGGAAATTTAAACAAACTATTTTACAATTCCTAATTTATAAAGAGAGCACACGTCATAGGAGTGTTTATACTACATCAGGGGTTCCTGCTTGCAGTGCTAGGCCACTTTCCTCTAGTTTTCTAGTTGCTGTAGCTGCCAACGGTTCTCTCATTAAAAGAGCGCTTTATCTATCTGGGATTACGCCCTCGTCAAGGAGTTTATCCACCAGGGCTGTTTGCCCAGCCGCTCTAGCAGCCTCGAGGACATAAACGCCGACAGAGCGACCATTTCCATATTTTTCCTTAAGGTTCACGTCTTTGTCAAGGAGTTGACCCACCAGGACCCACCGATTAGCACCGACAGCTTCCCAAAGGGCGTCAGCACCAGCAGAGTAACCATATTTATTTTTTTCCTTAAGGTCCACACCTTTGTTAAGGAGTATATCCACTAAGGCTTCTTGCCCGGCCGCTGCAGCGGCTAGGAGGGCTGCAGCACCGACAGAACGGCCATCATCTTCCCCTTCTTTCTGGAGATTCACGCCCTTGGCAAGGAGTGTATCCACTAGGGCTTCTTGCCCGGCCGCTGCAGCAGCTAGGAGGGCTTCATCACCGACAGAGTGACCCTTTTTATTTCTTTCCTGGAGGCTCACGTCCTTGGCAAGGAGTTTATTCACTAAGGGTTCCTGCTCGCACATAGCAGCGACTATGAGGGCTTCACCACCGACAGAGCGACCATCTTTGTACTCTTCCTTGAGAAGGTCCACGTTCTTGGCAAGGAATGTATCCACTAGGGCTTCTTGCCCGGCCGCTGCAGCGGCTAGGAAGGCTTCAGCACCAGCAGAGCAACTGTTTCTACATTTTTCCTTAAGGTTCACGTCCTCATCAAGGAGTTTACCCACCAGGGCCCACTGCTTAGCATCGGCAGCAGCCAAAAGGACATGAACACCGATAGAGTTCCCCCAAACCCCCAAGCCAGAACTTTCCTGGAGGTTCACGTCCTTGGCAAGGAGTTTATTCACTAGAACCCATTGCTTAGCATTGACAGCGGCCAAAAGGGCATAAGCGCCGAAAGAGTACCCGAAAAAACCCCAACAAAAGCTATATCTTTCCTCGAGGCTCATGTCCCCCTCAAGGAGTTGAGCTACTAGGGACCACTGCTTAGTATCAGCAGCGACTATGAGGGCTTCAGCGTCATTTGCACCACGATTTAGTAGCTCCTCAACCACTTCTGGGTGATTATAGAGAGTTGCCAAATATAATGGACTTTTCCCATCCTGAGCTTTTACAACATTAATATCAGCGCCTTGTTCTATACATCTTACTACCCTTTGAAGGTCACCCTGCCTAGCCGCTTCGATGAGGTCATCCTCAATCGTGTTAGATTGTATTAGAAGCGGTTCAGGATGGCAAGATTCTTTATAATATTTGGTACAACCCAGTAAGCTGTAAACAAAAATGAGTAAAATATGGGTGATTCGTCGATTCATAGCTATAACTCTTTTAGGTTTCAAAAAAATAAGCATACCCTGTACTGCTTACCTCGCATTATAGAGCCTCTCCCCTAAACAACCGGTTTTTGTATTTCGTAGAGTGGCTGCATAGTCATGCTTTTACAGGGCGCTATCCGTCTTATTTGTTACAAAATACTAGTAGCCCCCCTTGGCACTTAGCTTCAAAGAACACAGTTGGGTGGGTACTCCTGTTTTTAGCTCCCTGTTGCTGGCGGCTGTGCACGCTCCGGTCTTATGTTATTCCAAATCCTATACTTATTAAATAGCCTTCCTCCTGGCATCGTATCTGCTCCTCTATCTGTTTCTATCGAAGCTTCGCCTGCAGGGGTGGGAATGCCTACCTTGTGAAAAGGATTGTAGCGAACACCCTTGAAACAATAATATAAGAGCCCTTTTTTGATACCTTTTAAGTATCCTTTTACCTGATCTTTCTTATTGGCTTTTGCCAGCTGTAGCGCTGTCTGACCACCGAGCTCTGGCGGGGTGGGCTGGTTGACATAGTTCACGATGCTTTCTACATAATCTGTATACCTTTGGGAATGCCCTGGTGCAACGCTATTTGCTTCTTTGATCTCCTTATACTCTACCAGCATTTTTACAATTTCTAGATGGCCTCCTCTTGCAGCATAGTGGAGCGGGGAAAAACCGTTTGGGTCTAGGGCTTCTATACCTACTACTAGATCACTACTGACGGCGGCTCGCTCTGCCCCTGGCCAGTCGTAAATGCTTCCTACACGCTGTTCCGCCCTCCCGTATAATAACTCTGCCACAAGCTTGGCTTTGCCTTCACAGCAGGTCCAATGTAATAAGGGCCTACTAAGTCTGTCTTTTTCTATGATTTCATCAATCCGTATTTGATTATTGCTTAACATTTCACGTAATAGCGTATAATCATCTCTCTCAAGCATATTAATCAAAACAAGCATTTTATTGTTAGCACCTCCTGAGTTTTGGCGTCTCTCCTGTTCTGCCTCTAATATCCCCCTGATTTGCTCATGCTGATGGGCTCTTGCATAAAATAGGGGATCATGGCCTTGTCTATCTTTCTCATCAATAAAAACGTCTACATTTTCTACTAGGTACCTTACTAAGTTGATCAAACCTTTTTTAACCGCTAAATGCAATGGGGTTGATCTCTCTTGGCTATCCATGGCGTTAGGATTGGCTCCTGCATCAATCAATTTCTTTACAATTTTTATTTTTATATTCTCAGCGAGTCCTTCGAAAGCTATTACTAGGTGCAACAATGTATGATCATCTTCATCTAGCTTACTGTTCACACCCGCTGGTTGTCTACGTAACTGGCTGAGTATCCAGTCTATTTCATCTGAAAGATTGGAGGGGTCTGCAGTAGCCTTTCTTAACATACCTACCACCCTATGTCTAATAGTATGAATAGGGTCACCTAAGAATCGCTGGATAGTTACGTACCCCTTATGGGCTGCTATCTCTGCAGCAGTTTGTCTATTGACATCTGTGCATGTAACATCTGCTCCACTTTTTACTAAGTAGTGTACAACTGCTTCTTGCCCATCTTCAGCAGCCCAGTGTAGCAGCGTTCTGCCATACTTATCGGTAATATTAGGGTCTGCATCTTCCTCTAAAAGTAAGGTGAATACTTCCCAGTGCGCACGATTGCCTTTATAGACGGTGTATGCCTCCTGAAGAGGGGTTAACTTGTCTTTATTGTCTTGGTGTATATTAATATTAGCTCCTGCTTGCAACAGTCTACGTGTGGCTTCTATCTTTCTTTTGTAGGCTGCATATTGTAGGGGCGTATGACCTCGCTCATCTTGTTCATCGACGCACGCGCCTCTGTTGAGCAACAGGTCTATTAAATTTACATGACCCCGCTTAGCGGCTACATGTAAAGCTTTCATCTTGAATGGATTCCTGCCTTTCGAAGTGGCTTGTAAGCTAGAATCGATTAAAGCTGGATTTTCAGCGAGCATTTTTTCAACAACCTCTCGCTTATTTTCTTCTAGGGCCGCTTGAAAAGCTGCATTAGTAGAGCTTGAAGTTGTTGCAGGCATCATCAACGGTTCTAAGGTAGTTGCAGGTAGCATCAACGGTTCTTTTGTGCTACAACTCATCGCCAATAATAAGGTCAAAATTTTCTTCATGTCTCTCATAAATATAGCTGTTTTTAAGGTTACCATAGGATCATTGTATAAATAATTTTGTAGCTTCTCTTTCTTTGTATTTTTTATCCATATAGCTTCTTTTTACTCTTGCTCTTGAATAGCTCCTAGTCTTAATCTCCCCAGGAATCCTCGTCTATTACCTGGATTATCCCTGCTTTTAATAAGGTTTTTTATTCTTCCTCGGGCTATATCCACCGGCTTTTTCCCTTGATTATTTTTTACCTTGAGCTTGATTCCAGGAGCGTTCAAAAGGATGGTGACAAGCGCTTCATCATCTTGTCTTACTGCCTTGTGCAGGGGCGTGTCTCCTTGACTATCTGGCGAATTAACATTAGCCCCAGATTTTATCCATTGAGCCACTGCGTCTTTTTTGCTCCGCTCCACTGCTTTGTGTAAAAAATATTCTTTAGAAGATTGATCGCTATAGGTAGCATTAGCAGCAGTGGATGGTGGCTCTGAAAATGCTGAGCTGACCGAAGGAGGAGATGGGTCAATTATTTCTCTGTCAGAAGAGTAGACTGAACTTAATGAATAGCTAGCTATATTGGTTATTGCTGATCGTTCTGATGAGAAAGCTGAGCTGACCGAAGGGGGAGATGGGTCAATTGTTTCTCTGTCAGAAGAGTAGACTGAACTTAATAAGTCACGAGGTAAATTACTACGATTGTCATAAGCATCTTCTAAGAATGGTGCGAGTATTTCTATGATTCTCTCCTTTTCATGCTCAGTAGCCCATTCTAAAAGATTCATAAGAGGAAAACCTGACATCTCGACGCGGCCACTTACAAGTCTTTCCAATATAGCTAGATAGCCATGTTCAGCTAATAATTGCCAAGATTCAGGGTAGCCTTTTTCTATAAGCAATGCTATTGCCTCCAAATTTTCATATTGAGCAGCAATTGGGATTATTTGTTCTACACGTGCTAGGTTTAAATTTAGATGCTTAACTAATTTTTCTAAGCGTCCAGTATGGGCTGCTGCTACTAGGGTAATACCATCACAGTCACAAAAATAGCCATCATTCCCTTCTTCTTTGCTCAATGCTAGGTCAATTGCTTCCAGTTTTCCGGTTGCTGTAGCTTCCTCAACGGCTCTGTCACCAAAAGAGTGACCAATTATATCTTTTTCCTGTAGGCTCACGCCCTTCTTAAGGAGTTTATCCACAAGGGCCCACTGATTAGCGGTGGCAGCGGCCCGAAGGGCACGAGCGCCGGCGGAGGAACCAAAAAGGCCATCTTTTTCCTGTAGGCTCACGCCGCGTGAAATGAGTTTATCCACCAGGGCCTCTTGCCCGGCCTCAGCAACGGCCACAAGGGTCCTATAGCCAGCAGAGCGACCTTCATCTTTTTCCTGTAGATTCGCGCCGCGTGAAATGAGTTTATCCACCAGTGTCTCTTGTCCGACCTCGGCAGCGGCCACGAGGGCTTTAGCACCGACAGAGCGACCATCATATTCTTCCTTTAGGCTCACGCCCTTGTCGAGGAGTTTATCCAACAGGGCCCACTGTTTAGCATTGGCAGCAGCCTGGAGGGCACGAGCACCAGCAGAGCGACCCTTTTTATCTTTTTCCTGTAGGCTCACGCCCTTGTCGAGGAGTTTATCCAACAGGGCCTCCTGGCCAGAACTAGTAGCAGCCTGGAGGGCACGAGCGCCAGCAGAGAGACCCCGCCAATCTTTTTCCTGTAGGCTCACGCCCAGTGAGAGGAGTTTATCCAACAGGGCCTCTTGGCCAGAACTAGCAGCAGCCTCGAGGGCACGAGCGCCGGCAGAGAAACCCCACCAACCTTCTTCCTGTAGGCTCACGCCGTGTGAAATGAGTTCATCCACCAGGGCCTCGTGCCCAGCACTAGCAGCGGCTGCGAGGGCTTCAGCACCGGCAGAGAGATCCCAATAATCTTTTTCCTTTAGGCTCACTTTGCCTAGAAGTTTATCCACCAGGGCCTCTTGTCCAGCCTCAGCAGCGGCCACGAGGACCGCATAGCCGGCAGAGCGGCCCTCTTGATCTGTTTCCTGTAGGTTCATTTTGTCAAGAATTTTATCCACAAGGACCCACTGCTGAGCAGCGGCAGCGTCAAAAAGGGCACGAACGCCGGCAGAGCGACCATCTTGCTCTTTTTCCTGTAGGTTCATTTTGTCAAGAATTTTATCCACAAGGACCCACTGCTGAGCGGCGGCAGCGGCCTCAAGGGCACGAGCGCCGGCAGAGAGACCCCAAAGACCTTTTTCCTGTAGGCTCACGCCCTTGGCAAGGAGTTTATCCAGCAGGGCCCACTGTTGAGCATTGGCAGCAGCCTGGAGGGCACGAGCGCCAGCAGAGAGACCCCAATAATCTTCTTCCTGTAGGCTCACGCCCAGTGAGAGGAGTTTATCCAACAGGACCCACTGCTTAGCCTTTGCAGCGGCCTCAAGGGCACGAGCGCCAGCAGAGACACCCCAAAGACCTTTTTCCTGTAGGCTCACGCCCTTCTCAAAGAGTTTACCCAACAGGGCCGCTTGCCCAGCCCTAGCAGCGGCCTCCAGGGCACGAGTGCCAGCAGAGACACCCCTATAATCTTTTTCCTGTAGGCTCACGCCCTTGTCGAGGAGTTTATCCAACAGGGCCCACTGATTAGTATTGGCAGCAGCCTGAAGGGTCATGTAGCCGGCAGAGCCAAAAAGGCCACCTTTTTCCTCTAGGCTCACACCAAGCGCGAGGAGTTGATCCACCAGGGCCCACTGATTAGCTCGGACAGCAGCCTGAAGGGTCATGTAGCCGGCAGAGCAACCATTTCTACATTTTCCCTTAAGGCTCACGCCCTTGGCAAGGAGTTGACCCACAAGGGCCCACTGCTTGTAATCAATAGCGGCCGCAAGGGTACGGGCACCAGCAGAGAGGCCAATTACATCCTTTTCCTCTAGGCTCACGCCTTTGTCTAGGAGCTTATCCAACAGGGCAGCTTTCCCAGCCCCAGCAGCGGCTAAAAGGGCACGAGTGCCGGCAGAGCGATCCCTCCAATCTTTTTCCTCTAGGCTCACGCCCTTGGCAAGGAGTTTATCCAAAAGGGCCTCTTGCCCAGTACTAGCAGCGGCCAAAAGGGCACGAGCGCCGGCAGAGAGACCATACTTATCTTTTTCCTGGAGGTTCACTCTCTTGTCGAGGAGTTTATCCAACAGAGCCTCGTGCTCGCCCCTAGCAGCAGCCCAAAGGGCCCAATAGCCGGCAGAGCGCCCCTCTTGATCTTTTTCCTGTAGGCTCACGCCCTGTTTTTCCACTAAATATTTAACAACATGTAAGTGGCCTTTTATTGATGCTATATGTAGAGGTGTCCTCCCACCTTGATCTTTTACATTAATACTGGCGCCTTGTTCTATGCATTCTTTTACGCTTTGAAGGTTACCTTGCCTAGCCGTTTCGATGAGGTCATCCTCAATCGCATTAGATTGTATTGGAGGCGATTTAGGATGGTAAGGTTCTT
>JAKSDE010000389.1 GCA_022360235.1 Cytophagales bacterium | reverse complement strand
TTCCGAGTTCTGGGTTCTGGGTTCCGAGTTCTGGGTTCCGATAGGGGACTGTAGAAAACACTCCTTTCCCTGTCAAAAAGTTGCTCGATAGACCTCCTTGAGCACCGTATTTGACTATAAGCGGGTAAACCATGACTGAATGGAAGCAATTCCTGCCTCGTTTTCTACAGCCCCATTGTCGATATCACTATTTTTCTTATCTTTCCCGCGCTCAAACGGTAGAGAATTGGAACGGTGAATAAACGATGGATAAAAAATTACTACTCACCATCCTTGATGGGTGGGGGCTAGCCACGCACGCTGAATGTTCTGCCATTGATAAAGCACAAACACCCTTTATAGATAAGCTTTATGTAAACTATCCGCATAGTAGGTTAGAGGCTTCTGGGCTTGCGGTAGGCCTACCAGAAGGTCAGATGGGCAACTCTGAAGTAGGTCATATGAATATTGGTGCGGGCAGAGTGGCTTATCAAGAACTTGTCAGGATTAATAAAGCGATTGCATCCAAGGCGTTGCATCATAATAGCGTTTTGCTAGCAGCATTTGACTATGCCCAACAGCATCAAAAAAAGGTGCACTTCATGGGTTTGGTCTCTGATGGTGGCGTACATGCTCATATTGAACATTTGAAAGCGCTTTGTAGTATTGCCAAAGATAAAGCAAGAGTGTTTATCCATGCTTTTACTGATGGAAGAGATACTTCGCCCCAGCGTGCTAACTACTTTTTAGAGTCTTTAGAAAAACATTTAGAAAAATCGACCGGTCAAATTGCTTCTATTATAGGGCGTTATTATGCTATGGACCGAGATAGGCGTTGGGAACGAATCAAGGTAGCTTATGATGCGTTGGTACATGGACAAGGAGAAAAGACGCAAGATTGGCGCAAGGCGATTAAAAAGTCATACGAAGCAGGGGTGACAGACGAGTTCATCAAACCTATCTTGCTAACTAACGACAAAAGAACGCCTTTGGCTTGTGTTGAAGAAGGAGATGTAGTACTGTGTTTCAATTTCAGGCCAGATCGGAGTAGGCAAATCACGCAAGTACTCACCCAAACAGCTTTCCCTCGTTATACGATGAAGCCGCTTCATTTGTACTATATAACCTTTACCAATTATCAGGAAAATTTTAAGCATGTGCATGTGCTGTTTGAAAAAGAAGTTTTAAAAAACACATTAGGAGAGGTATTGAGTAAGTATGGAAAAAAACAAATACGGATTGCTGAGACTGAGAAGTATCCTCATGTAACGTATTTCTTCTCAGGGAGGTGGGAAGCAGTTTTTGAAGGAGAAGAAGGAATACTGTGTCCTTCGCCGAAAGTACCTACGTATGATCTCCAGCCTGAAATGAGTGCTTTTGTTATTACAGAGAAAATTATTCCCAAGCTAGCAGAGGGAAGTGCTGATTTTGTGTGTCTTAATTTTGCTAATCTAGATATGGTAGGGCATACAGGAGTTTTTGAAGCCACGGTAAAAGCGGGTGAGGTAGTCGATCAATGCCTAGAAAAAGTGGTGTGTACAGCGCTAAAAAACGATTATGCTGTCTTAATCATCGCAGATCATGGTAACGCAGATAGGATGTGCAATGAGGATGATAGCTTGCATACGGCGCATACTTCTAATCCTGTTCCTTGTATATTTGTAGCGAATAATTATAACAAGTCGCTAAAAGATGGTAAATTAGCAGACGTTGCGCCAACCATCTTACAATGGATGGGAATCGCGATTCCTGCAGAAATGAAGGGTCGCTCTTTAATTGAAAAATGATGAACAAAATTTATACACGACGATTTTTTGCTATTACCCTGTTACTACTTGCTTCCTGTAGTACGGACAATCGCACCACACAGGAAGATTATTTTGATTTGCATCGTTTTTTGGAGGAACAAGTGAACCGCTTAGCGCCACTCAATCCAACGATTCAGCGAACCACAGCTATTGGGGGTAAACAAGAGACAAAAACCTTACAGTTGAGTGCTGCCAAATGGGAAAAAGAGTTGATTATGTTTTCTAATGCGAACATCAACAAACCCTCTTTGAAAGGTCTTTATGAAGTAGATTCTACCCTATCAGACACCTATAAGGTGGTTAGTTACCAAACAAAAAATAACGCCAAGACAGGTGTACGATATATGAAGGTTTATTATAAGCAAGAGGAGGTAGCAAAGGTAGAAGTACTCTTCCAGGAAAAAGCTATTATTTACTATGCAAAACGTAAGCTTTGGATGACATTTGAAAAAAATGGCGAGGGGCCACCTTTACTATCTACTTATGCTATCGACGGTCACCAAAAGATCATTTTTCAAGATCCTGTTGACTATCGTGTAGAGGCGCGTGTTATCTATCAACAATAGGACGTAGCCTACTACTGTATTCCTGTACTGTTTCTACAAAGTATTTTACCTTGCCAGGGTCTGTATCGGGGTATACGCCGTGCCCTAGGTTGGCGATGTGTTTGTAAGGGCCAAAGGCTTCTAGCATAGCGATTGTTTCTTTTCTGATCGTTTCCAAAGAGCCATATAACACACAAGGGTCAAGATTGCCTTGCAGCGTTTTCTCAGCGCCAATAAGTGCTCTTGATGTTTTGATATCCATGTGCCAATCAAGTCCTATGACTTCACAGGGCAACGAATGCATTGCTTCACGTGCAAAGTAAGCTCCTTTGGCAAAAACGGTGATAGGAACTTTTTGGATGGCCGCACAAATTTGCGTAATGTACTTCAACGAAAATACTTGATAATGGGAGGGGGATAGTATACCTGCCCAAGAGTCAAAAAGCTGCACCAAGTCGGCTCCTGCGTTGATTTGACCTCGTAAGTAATCGATGGTACTTGCTGTAATCATTTGGAGTAACTTGTGGGCAAGGTTCGGATGGGTATAGAGCATGCTTCTGGCCTTTGAGAATGTTTTACTTCCCCCTCCTTCGACCATATAAGCAAATAGTGTCCAAGGTGCACCTGCAAAGCCAATGAGTGGCACCCTTCCATGAAGGGCTTTCTTAGTGATTTTTATGGCTTCAAAAACATACTGTAAGGATTCATGCACGTTGGCTCCTTGCAATTTTTCCAGCGCTTGCTCGCTTTGAATCGTTTCAGGAAAATAAGGGCCCTTTTTCTCTATCATTTGATAGGGTAAACCCATGGCTTCGGGCACTACTAAGATATCTGAAAAAATAATGGCCGCATCTACCCCTAATAGATCTACTGGCTGTAGGGTCACTTCGGCAGCCCGCTCAGGCGTTTTAACAAGCTCGATAAAGTCTTTCAGTTGATTGCGCACAGCACGGTAGGCTGGCAAAATGCGTCCTGCCTGGCGCATCAGCCACACAGGCGTTCTTTCTGTTTTCTCACCGCGTGCAGCTCTTAAAAGCAAATCGTTTTGGTAGATCATTGTTCTCGGTTCTGAGTTCTGAGTTCTGGGTTCTGCGTTCTGAGTTCTGAGTTCTGAGACTGTTACAAAATTAGGTGATGTCTCTTCACGGGCTGTATGAGAGGATTTTGATGCGTTTTGCAGCAGGCT
>JAKSDE010000388.1 GCA_022360235.1 Cytophagales bacterium | reverse complement strand
TTTACCGTGGACTTATGCATCCCGATTGAATAAAAAAGCTAGACGACTGTGCAGAATCCGAAAAATTAGCACCGGTATTCATAAGATGTACAGGCCGCGCGGTTTTGTAAGCATCTCAAAAAATTTTGCCTCCCTAGCAAGATATGCCAAAAGACTAAATGATTTAAAAACTAGGTTTACTTCTCTATAACAGGAAGTACCGCAAGAATGACCGCATTTAATCCCAACAAAAAAAGATTTTTAGGGCTCCCCATGCTGTTTTTCCAGGTGCTTGGTATTTCTCAAAACAAAAATGAGAATATGGACTACACAACTGGTGTTTTTGTGGGAAGCACAAACCGTACAATAACGGACAAGAAAAACGACTTGTCCTTTCCTGTTTTAGTTCAATATCCAACCTCGGAAAACCCCCGGCCGACAAGATTTGGACCCTACACTATGGATGTGGCGATAGATGCAGAGGTAATGAAAGGAGAATTCCCCCTTGTATTGATTTCTCATGGGAACGGTGGTTCGCATTTATTATACAGGACCATCAGCACTTTTTTGGCCAAAAAGGGTTTTGTTGTAGCCATGATCGAGCATTATGGGAACAACCGGCATAATAATGAACTCGAAAAAAGCGAGTTAAACCTTCAATACAGGCCCGCACACATAAGTTTGACCATAGACGGCCTGGTCTCAGATAAGGTGATAGGAGAATACATTTCAACGAAAAAAATTGGAATGATAGGGCATTCCTTTGGTGGATACGCTGCTTTAGCAGCTTCCGGGGGCACTCCTTGGACAAAAGAAGGCCAAAAGATAAAGGTGCAACGCGATGATAGGATAAAAGCTATCATTTTAATGGCACCGGCGGCCGCGTATTTTATCCCTCCGAATGCCCTGGAAAAAGTAACGATCCCCATTCTCCTGGTCATTGGAGAGAAAGACATGATCACCCCAAAACAATGGACGGAAGACGTAATATTGAACGGGGTCACCAACCCTTCAAAGGTTCAAGTGATGAAAATTGAGAATGCCGGGCATTTTTCTTTTATTAGCCCCTTCCCACCTGGCATGGTAAATACCGGTTTTCTACCTTCAACTGACCCGGCAGGCTTTAACAGGGAAAAATTCCATGAACAACTGCCCATTGATATTTTCAATTTTTTAAATAGTAAGCTGTAGGTTTTTAATAAAAACCCCAGCCAGGCCCATCATGGCTGTCGGCCCGGCGGGACCACTTCCACAATAACATCCACCATGTGGGACACCCGGAAGATCCTCACCCGGTCTTGCTGGTCGATCTCAATATCGAAATAGTCTTCTAC
>JAKSDE010000311.1 GCA_022360235.1 Cytophagales bacterium | reverse complement strand
CTTGTCGGTTGTTTATCCCGCCCAGGCGCAGGTAGTGATCAACGAAATTTACATCAATGCTGTAGCTAACGATGGTTCCCCTAATCCTAACACCGGGGAATGGATAGAATTATATAATACTACCGCGGCTACCGTTGACGTGAGCTGCTGGATAATTTGTGATGGTGATTTTTGTGTGACTTTACCCGCAGGCACCACGATAGCCGCCGGGGATTTCTTTTTGATTGGAAGTGCTGCCGGTGTCTCGTGTGTTTCCTGTGATTTTCCGGGGCTGTCCATTGACCTGGATTGGGCCACTTGTGGGTGTACGTCAGGTTCGACGATCGGTACATTTACCAACAGCGGGGAACAAGTAGTGCTGTTCGATGACATGGGAACGGAGGTGAACAGTGTTTACTGGAGTGGTGGTCAAAACCTCCCGGCTAATCAATCCAGTGCAAATTTGGGAAGCTGTGGTTCTCAAAGTTTGACGCTATTGGCCATAGCTGATCCTGGTGCATCATATGAAAACATCGTAAATGCAGGTGGCCAAGGAGAATCCAAGGTGAGAACAACTAACGGTGGACCTACTTGGGCTTCTGAGCCGTCTCCTTCACCCGGGGTTTCTAATACCCCCTTGCCCGTAACCCTATTATTCTTTGATGCTACTGCCTCTCAAAACCAAGTGAACCTTTCTTGGTCCACCGCTTCCGAGGTAAACAATGACTACTTTACCATTGAACGTAGTCAAAATGCTGTAGACTTCTCCCCGGTTTTAAGGGTTGAGGGCGCGGGTAACAGCACCCAGCACCTGTCATATGCCGCCATAGACCCAGGTCCCCTGCCCGGGAGATCCTATTACCGGCTAAGGCAGACAGACTTTGATGGTACTACGGAGATCTTCCAAATGGTGCCTGTGACCGCAAATGTATCCCTTACCCATGATTTGGTCCTTTATCCACAGCCCGCCACGCTGGACTCACCGGTGAAAGTACGCTTTTCTTGCACTATCGAAACCGAAATGGAACTGGTTATTACCTCGGTCAAAGGTAAGATGATCAACGAGTGGGTAACACGAACCCATGAAGGAATGAACGAAATACAACTTCCACACATGGACCTCCCCGGGATCTACATTATTACTTTAAATAGCCCTGGATTCTTCTACCGCAGACAGTTGGTAATTTACTAGCCTGTTTCTTTCCATGCGCTTAACTTTAGCGCATGATCTCAATAAGAAAAGCACTTCCCGAAGACGCCAGCACCATCGTTGACTTCCAAATTAAAATGGCCCAGGAGACCGAAAATTTGGTCTTGGAAGCTAAAAAGCTCATGCCAGGCACCCTAGCTGTATTTGATGATGCCAGCAAAGGCACTTACTACGTGGCGGTAAAGGGAGACGAGGTAATAGGCTGCCTGCTTACTACTTATGAGTGGAGCGAATGGCGCAATGGAACTGTCCTATGGATACAATCCGTGTATATTTTAGAGGAATATCGAGGGCAAAAAGTATTCCGTAAGATGTACGAGCACATACAACAGATCGTAGAACAAAATGATGCGTACAAAGGCATCCGTCTATACGTGGAAAAAGGTAACACACGTGCCCAAAAAGTGTATACAGCACTCGGGATGGATGGAGAACATTATAGAATGTTTGAGTGGATCAAATGACCCGGGTAATAAAATGACTTAATGACCCGGACTCGATTTAAAAAATGACCGTCATTCTCGCCGGTGGTTGTGAGAGGGCTCATGGGGAGAGCCAGGATCTGCTTTGTTGTAGGACAGAAGCTACTCCACAATTTAAAAAACTGTGAGAGTATTTAAAACCTCATGCTAGGCCTAGGCTACAATAATTTTAAACTGGGGCTAATATCCTGTTCCCACAGTCTGAAGTCAGCAATAAACCGTTGGCAACCCTATGTTTTGCCTACTGTTCTTTGCTTACTGCTGACTTGGCTGATCGAGAACTTACCAATACCTCAAATAGAGTTCATCATCAACCCTACACGTCAGTTGAGGCTTGACTGAACACTATTCCTGGGTAAGAAAAATCTTTTTTGAAAACAGGTTGAGTTTACAAAGAAAATTACTGGGCTATCAAGTGACTGGACCAAATAAAGAGGGCTTTTAGTAGATACTATTTTTCAATGCCTCCCGGAGCAACCAATAACTCAATACCCCAGTAATTAAGAGATTCTTACAACTGTCCCTTCTCCGCCATTTTCTTCATCTTTTTATTGGCGTAGATCGCTAT
>JAKSDE010000256.1 GCA_022360235.1 Cytophagales bacterium | reverse complement strand
TAGAAAATTTTTTAGAAAAGGCTATAATGTTGTTATCTGTGAACATTTTAATCCGATTTTTAGTTAAAAATTGTAATCTAATAATTTTTTAAGGGTTAAGTAAATGTATTATTCTATAATTTTTTTGAACTTCATGCTAAGTTTGAAGAACTTTATAATGATGCGCAAGAAAAAATAGATGTTGTTGCTGAACGCATTTTAACGCTCGGTGCTACTCCGCTACATACTTATTCTGATTACTTGAATACTGCTAACATCGAGGAAGGAAAAAATATCTCTGAAGAGAGGGTTTCTGTAGAATTAATAATCAACAATTTAGCTAAACTGTTACGTATTGAAAGAAAAGTATTAGAGCTCAGTGATGAACTTGGCGATGAAGGAACGAATGCGATGGCGAGTGATTTTATTCGTGAACAAGAGAAACTGGTTTGGATGTTTTCAGCATGGTTAAATAGCTAAAGCTTCCCTTTCCTTTGTAATCCAGGGGCAGTAGAAAATACTCCTTTCCCCGTCAAAAAGTTGCTCGATAGACCTCATAGTATGACCAAGAAGGTGGGGTTCTACCTTGTTTTACCACTTCTGCTCCTCCTGAGAGGAGGACCTAAAACTCAGAACTATAAGCTAAAAAGGGATTGTGAAGGAATAACAAATTAACCCATCAGTGACGCTATAAACCCGTAAGTCAATAAAAAATAAATGAGCAGCATATTTTCAAAATTATGCTTGGCTAGACAGGTAAAGTTATGTATTTTGGCATAAAAATTAAACGAGTAATATTGTATCACCGGACAACACTTTCTTGAAGGAGACATAAAAGGGTGTAAACCTTCCTCATACAGGGAGTAAACGTCAATCATCAAGATAGGTACATGTAACTGAATATCGAAAAATTATGACAGCCAACACAGAAAAATCAAAAGTACTTCAGTTAACCATCGATAAGTTAGAAAAAACTTACGGTAAGGGGACAGTAATGAAGTTGAGCGATAACAAGGTAGTGGATATACCGGCCATTTCTACGGGTTCCTTAGGGCTAGATATTGCCCTAGGGATTGGAGGTATTCCGAGAGGAAGAGTCATCGAAGTGTTTGGTCCAGAATCTTCTGGCAAAACAACACTGAGCTTACATTGTATTACAGAAGCACAGAAAAATGGCGGCATAGCTGCCTTTATCGATGCCGAGCATGCTTTCGATAAGGTGTACGCTGAAAAATTGGGTATCGATACCAAAAACCTACTTATTTCTCAGCCCGATAATGGCGAACAAGCCCTTGAAATTGCCGAACACTTAATTCGCTCTGGCGCTATAGATATTATTGTGATTGACTCTGTAGCAGCCTTAGTACCCAAAGGAGAGTTAGAGGGCGATATGGGCGATAGCAAAATGGGGCTACAAGCACGCCTCATGTCACAAGCACTGAGAAAGCTTACTGGAGTTATTAATAAAACAGGTTGTGCTTGCATTTTTATCAACCAACTGAGAGAAAAGATTGGTATCATGTTTGGCAATCCAGAGACAACTACAGGGGGCAATGCCTTGAAGTTTTATGCTTCGGTAAGACTAGATATCCGAAGAGTAAGTCAGATCAAAGAGGGAGTAGACCAGGTGTTGGGTAACCGCGTTAAAGTAAAAGTAGTCAAAAACAAAGTAGCACCACCCTTTAAAGTAGTAGAGTTTGACATTATCTACGGTGAGGGTATCTCTAAAGTAGGAGAGATCATCGATTTAGGGGTGGCGTTAAAGATTATCCAAAAGTCAGGCTCCTGGTATGCTTATGAGGGCAAGAATTTAGCCCAAGGGAGAGATGCGGTGAAAACTTTATTGCAAGACAATCCTGAACTATTAGAAACGTTAGAAAACAAGATCCGTGCTCAAGTAAATGGCATAGATAAAAATGAGAATACGAAGAAGCAATTGATAGCTGATTAACAAAAAACGATGATGTATGTTCAAAAATAAAAAATGGAGCGAAGCAAAGGGTCATGATGCCTGGTCTATTTTCAAAATTATGGCTGAATTTGTAGAGGGCTATGAACGATTAGCAAAAACAGGTCCTTGTGTAAGTATTTTTGGTTCAAAATGTACACCTCAAGAGGATCCTTACTATAAATTAGCCGAAGACATTGCTGCTGAACTCGTCAAACGAGGTTATGGCGTTATTACAGGAGGAGGCTCAGGCATCATGGAAGCAAGTAATAAAGGTGCTCAAGAGGCAGGAGGACCTTCTGTAGGACTGTGCATTAATCTTTCTATGAGAGGACGACCTAATGATTATGTTGACGCAGAAAAGCTGCTTGACTTTGATTATTTCTTTGTCAGAAAAGTGATGTTTCTTAAATACTCACAAGGCTTTATTGTGATGCCAGGTGGTTTGGGTACTTTAGATGAACTCTTTGAAGCACTCACGCTTATACAAACCAAAAAGGTAAGACGCTTCCCCCTTGTGTTAGTGAAGAAAAGCTACTGGCAAGGTCTTATTGATTGGTTAAAAAAGACAGTTTATGAAGAAAAAAATTATATACAAGAGGAAGATTGGGAACTCATCAATATAGTTGATACCAAAGACGAAGCTGTAGAAGTGATCGACGCGTTTTATGCTAAGTATCGTATCTCCCCCAACTTTTAAGAGTAGCTTGCTAGCCCTAGCTTCCTGAAGACTTTTTAACACAAAATGCTCCCTATGCCTATCCAAGAAGTATTGCCTAAAAAAAAGCCTATAACAAAAGATATATATGGATACGAGTATGTAGAAGTATGGGGGGCCAGGGAGCACAATTTAAAAAATATTAATGTTAAGTTTCCAAGAAACAAGTTAGTCGTCATCACAGGTGTAAGTGGAAGTGGGAAATCTTCCCTAGCCTTTGATACGATTCATGCGGAGGGTCAACGGCGTTATATGGAAAGCTTTGCAGCGTATGCGCGTAATTTCATCGGCGATATTAAACGTCCTGATGTAGACAAAATTGATGGCATCAGCCCTGTCATTGCTATCGAACAGAAAACCACCTCGCGCAATCCTAGATCTACGGTAGGAACAGTTACAGAGATCTATGATCTCATGCGTTTATTATTTGCCAGAGCAGCAGAAGCCTACTCCTATTTGAGCGGAGAGAAGATGATCAAGCAGTCGGATGAGCAGATTCAGCGTCATATTTTAAAGACCTTTTCAGGAAAGCAACTCACCCTACTCGCCCCGGTGGTAAAGGGTAGGAAAGGGCATTACAGAGAGCTTTTTCAGCAAATTAGAAAAATGGGCTTTAATAAAGTAAGTGTAGACGGAGAAATCAAAGAAGTAGTGCCCAAGATGCAAGTAGATCGCTATAAAACCCATGACATAGCAATCGTAATTGACCGTGTCGTAGTGAATGCGCAAGACAAACAACGAATAAGAGAATCGTTGCATATGGCTCTGCAGCACGGTAAAGGCGTAGTGATGTTACAAGAGAAGCAAGGGCAACTGCACTACTTTTCTAAACTCCTCATGGATCCGAAAACCGGACTGTCTTATGATGAGCCTGCACCTAATAACTTTTCCTTTAACTCTCCTTATGGAGCTTGCCCTACTTGCGACGGACTAGGAGAGGTTACAGAAATTAATCAAGCTTCTATTATTCCGGATGACAGGCTAAGCATCAGTAGGGGAGGGATTGCTCCCCTAGGTATCTACAGAGATATATGGATTTTTAAAAAAATTGAAGCGCTACTCAAGAAAAACCACTTAAATCTTTCTGTACCTATTAAAGATATACCCAAAGATCTGTTACATACCATTCTGTATGGAGATAATATTGAGGTAGTAGTTGATTCGGTCAAATATCCAGGCACAAAGTGGAATACGAAGTTTGAGGGAGTCATTCATTTTTTAGAAAAACGAAAAGAAACAAAGTCTGGAAAGAAGCAAAGCGTGGCATTTAGCCATACGAAAGTATGTCCTGACTGTAAAGGAGCCAGGCTGAAAAAAGCGTCATGCCACTTTAAAATTAATCATAAAAATATTGCTGAATTAGCAACAATGGATATTCAGCAGTTGCATGACTGGTTTTCCCACCTTGAGAGCAAGTTAAACGAACGGCAAAAAAGCATCGCTACAGAATTATTAAAAGAAATTCGTAAAAGGATACACTTTCTCCGCGATGTTGGTTTACATTACTTACATCTTAACAGACCTTTAAGAACCTTGTCTGGGGGAGAGGCACAACGTATTCGATTGGCTACTCAGATTGGCACACAACTTACAGGCGTTTTGTATATTCTCGATGAGCCGAGCATAGGATTGCATCAACGTGATAACATGCGCTTAATTAATGCCTTGAAAGAATTGCGAGATATAGGAAACTCGGTACTAGTAGTAGAGCATGATAAGGATATGATGCTCCATTCAGATTATATTCTAGACATAGGCCCTGGCGCTGGAAAGTATGGCGGAGAAATAGTAGCTGCCGCCGCTCCAGAGAAATTTATCAACCAACATAGTGCTACCGCCGATTTTCTGAAAGGTAAACAACAAATTGCTGTATCTAGTCAGCGGAGGGTAGGAAATGGTAAGTATTTAATTGTAAAAGGTTGTCAGGGAAACAACTTAAAAAATATCACCCTAAAAATTCCCTTAGGAAGGATGGTATGTGTTACAGGCGTATCTGGCAGTGGAAAGTCTACCCTTATCCATGAAACACTCTTCCCTATATTAAGTAAACATCTTTACAGAGCGGTCCGCGAGCCCTTACCCTACGAAGCAATAGAAGGCATAGCACATATAGATAAAGTAGTAGAAGTAGATCAGTCGCCCATTGGTAGAACACCGCGTTCTAACCCTGCCACCTACATAGGCGTATTCGCAGACATAAGGTCTTTATTTACCTACTTACCTGAAGCGAAAATAAGAGGGTACAAGCCAGGGAGGTTTTCCTTTAACGTCAAAGGCGGAAGGTGTGAGACATGTGAAGGAGCAGGCTTAAAATTGATCGAGATGGATTTCTTACCTACTGTGCACGTTGCCTGTGAGACGTGTAAAGGAAAACGCTATAACCGCGAAACGCTAGAAGTACAATATAAAGGAAAGTCTATTGCCGATGTACTCGCTATGACCGTAAATAGTGCAGTTACGTTTTTCGAAAAGTATCCCCAAATTTTAAGAAAAGTAAAAACACTACAAGACGTTGGGCTAGGCTATATTACGCTTGGACAACATGCCACTACTCTATCAGGTGGTGAAGCACAACGGGTGAAGCTTGCTACCGAGCTTGCTAAAAAAGACACAGGAAAAACTTTGTATATCCTTGATGAGCCTACTACAGGCCTACACTTCCAAGATATTCAGCTTCTTCTTCATGTACTGCATAAACTCGTAGATAAAGGCAATACAGTACTTATCATTGAACACAATATGGATATTATCAAGGTTGCTGACCATATCATCGATCTCGGTCTAGAAGGAGGCGGGAAAGGGGGAGAAATAGTCTGTGAAGGAACTCCTGAAGAAATTATTCACCATACAGCAAGCCATACAGCAACCTTTTTAAGCAAAGAACTCCGTTCTTAGTTCTGGGTTCTGAGTTCTGGTGCGACGTGAAGTCATGCAAACAATTGTTCTGCTAGGACAGAACCCACTATGCTACCTTTAGTTGATACGTCTCTGATCTTGTTTAACCATAAGGAATGACAGCGTCCAAGTGCTTTCCACGTCTCATCAAAGGTTCACTCGCGTTCATCTCTTTTATTCACTCTTGACCTATCTCGTAGGCCTTTTCCTGGC
>JAKSDE010000386.1 GCA_022360235.1 Cytophagales bacterium | reverse complement strand
TTTTGTGGGGAAGCTTCCTTTCAGTGGGAACAACCTTGTGCGGCTAGTGACTTGGTGCATTTTAGAAAACGATTAGGCCAAAAGGGCATCGAAGCCTTATTCGCACTTTCTGTCCACCTGCATGGCAACAAGCTCGCCAAAGCCAAGCAAGTGCTGGTTGATACGACCGTCCAGGAGAAGAACATCACGTATCGGACCGATGCCAAGCTCTATAAAAAAGTCCTAGAGCGTTGTGCTACCCTTGCCCAACGAGTAGGGGTGAAGCTTCGCCAAAGCTATCGGTATGTGTCCCAAAAGCTGTTCTCCGCCCAAAGCTATGGGCATGTGGCTAAGCATGCCAAAAAGGCTAGCCAAGCTGTCAAGAAGCTCAGAACCCTGGCAGGCCGACAAGTAAGGGATTTAACAAGGAAGCTGCAGCGAGCAGGTCAGTTAGCCGCTTATGAAGAGGAGCTATCGTTAATGGATCGGATTGTCAAGCAAGCAAGAAAAGATAAACAGAAGGTTTATAGTCTTTCCAGCCCTGAGGTAAGCTGCATTGCCAAGGGAAAAGTACATAAGAAGTATGAGTTTGGCTCAAAAGTCTCGCTTGCTACGCTCCCCGGTAGTAATGTTGTGGTAGGCGTGGAGAATTTCTGTGGTAATCGGCACGATAGTAAAACGTTGTCTGTAACGCTAGATTCGATCCATCGTATGTTTGGGAAAGAGTTTTGTAGTGTTCTAGTAGACCGTGGCTCTAGGGGCCATGGTCAAGTGGGAAGTAGCGAGGTAATCCTAACTGGGAGTTGTCAAGGTAAGAGTGCCTCTTCGCGTGGCCACCATAAGACTCGGTGTGGTGGTCGCTCAGCGCTAGAAGCGATTATAGGTCCTCTGAAATCAGAGCATAGACTGAGCCGGAATTCCCTTCAAGGTAGAATAGGAGCTGGGATGAATGCGCTTTTAGCAGCTATAGGTTTCAACTTAAGCCTTCTGTTAGCCTAGGTTTCAGCCTTAGAGTTGAGTTGAGGGAATCTGTTCTCCTCCTTGTCCCAACTTCTAGGAATATGTTGTAGGAAATTTGTGTCTTGGTAAAACCGCGAAGAGTTATTAAGGGTCGACTAATTATTATACCTTTTATACAGAGCAAAAGAACTTTTTAATACATCTACCATCTTCATATCTTTCTCGGCTGCGTATATTTTATACTCTCTTTTAAAATCAATGGGTACATAAAAATTCATAGGGACTAATTTACACGAAGGATGCTTATTAAGATTGGTTATTTTAGGGTCATCAGCATGAGGGGGAGTACCTAGCTTAGACTTTTTATTTACAGGGGAATCTATTTTTATTTTCATTGGTTAAGTAAAATATTTGTTAATTACTTTATTCTTTAATACAATAATAACCTATTTATAGATATAGTTTATTATCTAAGTAGTTAATTCTTTAATTCTATCTACAATAGATTGGACCAGCTGGGCACATCGATCTGATAGACGGGAATACTTGGTCTCTCCGGCAGTCTTTCCTTCCCTAACTGCTTGTCTAAAAGCAGTTTGTTCGGGTAGTTGACCAGGAATTATAAAATAATCCGTAAATCCTAAATAAGTTAATACCTCTTGTAACTCTACTTTACTGCTACCTATTCTAGATAATACAAAGGCTATTTTTTCTTGGGGAACACCTGTTTCTTTAAGCTCGTGTGCTAACCTAATTTGAGGGTTCAAATCTTCTAAAGAGCTTCCGGTAGGTAAGACAACAAGATCACAGCTATGAGCTATCTGCTGGGTAATTCTTGTTGCATGAGGCGCACCATCAAAAGAAACCAAATCATAGTCAGCTACAATTTTTAACACATGATCCACCGTCTGAAAACGGTGAACATCTAAAGGGGGGGCAATATTATACTGTTTACGTAATGCGTTCCACTCAAAAGACGTACTTTGAGAGGTATCCATATCGGCAATTAATACCTTCCAACCCATACGCGCATATTCGGTCGTAAATAACCTACATAGCATACTCTTACCTACTCCTCCTTTTTGTGAGACTACACCTACTAATATAGCCATATTTAATTATATAATATGTTAATTAAAGAAATAATAATTGACAAAAATACCAAAACAAGTACTATATTCTCTTATAATACGTTAAATTGTTACTTAAGATTTGTAACCCAGTAACCATATCTTTTTAATTTATTATGCATTACCTTTTCGAATCCATAATACGAAAGTGCTCGACCTATACGCATAGGATACAATTTGTAATTTGTATAGGGCTGTATATAATTCATAATATCTGTAGAAGTCATAAAGTTTCCTTCTTGGTCATTAGAAGGCTCAAAATAATTAGGAAGCATCTCAAACTCTGGGGGTAAATGAATGAAGGACTTATTTGGTCCTTCATTATCTGCAATCTCTTGGGAATCCATTTCAGCTTGAAAACCAGACTTATAAAGTTCATAAGCTTGAGCCCAAACATTATCGATAGCTATCTCTCTATGATTTGTATACGTATTGTTATAGTTAAAGTCAATACTTAAGACCTTAAAACATAACCATCTCACACTACCGGTTTCATCATATAAAAACTCTGACATATTTGTACTTCCGACAAAAGAAGCATATCTAGGCATGTTAGTGGACTTCTTGGCATAAGGTAGCCTAACGCTAATTTCTGATTGAGAAACCCATGATTTTAATACATTAATATCAGCTCTAGAAAATTGATGCAACTCATCCAGGTTAATAATAAAGTTAGAGGCTAAGGCTATTAAAGAATCCTTACTACCTGGATTCACGTTTTCAGCAACATAACCATCTAAAAAGGGAGGGCACAAATTTCTACAAAAGGTGGATTTGCCACTATTTTGATGAGTACTTACTAAAATTAATACCTGCTTGTTAAAATATTTAGGTTCCATAACTCCTCGTACTGTCCTAACTAACCACTTTTTAAAAGCTAAAGGCCAAACATGAGGAAGCTCAGTTTTTACATAGCCGGCTAGCTTATCTATATAGTCTATATCTCCCTCTTGCCAGTTAGGTAACTGCTTAAAATAAGCTTGAATAGGATTATAATCTTCACAGATACCTGATTTAAGTAAACTCACTAAATTGGTTAAGGATATTTTAATCCCTGCTTCATTCACTTCAACATGTAGCTCATCCTCATTTATCTCTTGATAGTTATTAAGGTCAATAGGTGAAAACTCATACTGTTTCTTGACCGTATTAAACCTGAATTGGTAACGTTCAAATAAATAAGACTTGGCACAGTGAAAAACAGTAGCTCCCTTTACAGAAACTTTCTTAAAAAGATCCGTATTACTAACATGATTCGTCAGTTTATCTCGATTAATATGGAGCGATTTCTCAACGGCAGCTT
>JAKSDE010000385.1 GCA_022360235.1 Cytophagales bacterium | reverse complement strand
CGAAATCCCAGCTAAGGGAGGAAGCAATCACCCAAGCCCTCACAAGTGCTGTAGCGCAAGGAAATGCGCCGATGGTAGACACTTTGCTAGACGGACTCAAGGATACTACCGATATATCATTCCCTTTCAACATAGCAGTAGACAAAGTCTTAGGGAACAACGCTGAGATCGCACTCTTAACGCTCTTCCTAGACAAGGCCCCTGATAAGGTAAGCCAAGAAGCATTGGAAGAGGCGTTGAAAAAGGCTGTAGAAAAAGGTGGGAAGAAAGTAGTAACCTGCCTCGTTAATAAGTCGAAATCCCAGCTAAGAGAGGAAGCAATCACCCAAGCCCTCACAAGTGCTGTAGCGCATAAAAATGCACTGATGGTAGGCACTTTGCTAGAGGGTCTATCGGATAAACTGAACGATGTATCCTCCCCTTTCAACATAGCGGTAGACAAAGTCTTAAGGAACAACGTTTGGATCGGGCTAGTAACGATCTTCCTAGACAAGGCCCCTGATAAGGTAAGCCAAGAAGTATTGGAAGAGGCATTGAAATCAAATGATCCCAACCGTAAGAGAGTCACAGCAGCTATTTATGAGCATATAAAACCACAAGTCATCGGGAAGATTTTCGAGAAGGCGGTCGATGAAGATAACACTGCGCTAGTAGAACGCGTGCTAGCTGAGGGAAGTGCAAAGCTAGCCAAGGAAGTAATAAAACGAGCATTCCAAAGCGCATGCCAGCAAGGACATAGCGTTATAGTAGGACTCTTCTTGCGTAAGGGAGAAGTAAAAAACAAACTAAAAGAACTTATTTCATCGTGTTTCAATCAAGCATGCAAGGATGGTCAAGCCGCTGTAGTAGGCTCCTTCCTAGCAAATGCCCAAGGTTCCGTGCCAAAGGATACCCTTGCTACAGCCATAGTGAACGCCATAAACGACGAGCAAAACGAAGTAAAAGACACCCTTCTTGCACAGGTAAAAGAAAAAGTAGTAGTTAAAAAGGCATGGAAGCAAGGAATAGAGGAGCCTAACACCGCTGTAGTAAAAGTAATACTAGCCCATTCCCAAGCAAGAGAGAAAATAGACCGGCAAACTGTCAGAGATGCATTCACAACAGCCACTACGGAGGATCAGACTTCCTTAGTGCAAGTACTCTTAAGCAAAGCAAGTGATAAAATACAGGAAACAGCTATCGTAACGGAGCTTGGCAAGGCAGTAGAGAATGAAGAGGGGGAAATAGTGAATACCATTAATACGATGAGCGAGGAAACTTTAGGAAGGGTACTCCTAGAGGCAGTTAAACAGGGGGAAGATGATTTAGTAAGCGTTCTATTAAAGAAGGCCAACAAAAGGGGAAGTGATATAACGAAGGCCTTCTCCGAAGCAGTAAGAAAAGCATTAACGGACAAAGAAGAAACTCTTGTAGCCGAATTCCTGAACAAGAAAAAATATCCAAACGTAACAATAGGCAACCAAGCGATCAGCAACGCCCTCACAGAGGCTGTAGAAAACGGTACTGACGCTATGGTAAGCGTTCTATTAAAGGAGGCCAACAAAAGGGGAAGTGATATAACGAAGGCCTTCTCCAAAGCAGTAGAGAGAGCATTAATGGACAAAGAGGAGATCGGGCTAGTAACGACCTTCCTGAGCAAGAAAAAATATCCAAACGTAACAATAGGCAACCAAGCGATCAGCAACGCCCTCACAAAGGCCGTAACACAGAATAATGCGCCGATAGTAGGTATCTTACTAGCTGGGGCCAACGAAAAGGGAAGTGATATAACGGAGGCCTTCTCCAAAGCAGTAGAAAAATACGGGGAGCAAGGAAGTGCCACTATCATCAGCATCTTACTTAGTAAGGAAAATGGTGGAAAGATAAAAATCAGGAATTGTGCTGCTATCAACGATGCCCTCACAGAGGCCGTAGCACAGAATAATGCGCCGATAGTAGGCACCTTGCTAGACAGATTCAAGGATACCGATGTATCATCCTCTTTCAACAAAGCGGTAGGCAAAGCCTTAGGAGACGAAGCTAAGACCGAGCTAGTAACGATCTTCCTAGACAAGGGCCTTGCTAAGATAAGCAAGGAGTCGATCAAAGAGGCGTTGAGAAAGGCTGTAGAAAAAAGGAGGGAGGAAGTAGTTAAAGCGCTCCTCAACAAGGCGAATGGAAAGCTAGAGAAGGAAGCAATCACCCAAGCCTTCACAAAGGCCGTAGCGAAGGATAATGCACCGATAGTAGGTATCTTACTAGACGAGGCCAACGAAAACAAAAGTGATGTAACGGAGGCCTTCTCCAAAGCAGTAGAGAGAGCATTAACGGACAAAGAGGAGATCGGGCTAGTAACGACCTTCCTGAGCAAGAAAAAATCTCCAAACGTAACAATAGGCGACCAAGCGATCAACGATGCCCTCACAAAGGCCGTAGCACAGAATAATACGCCGATAGTAGGTATCTTACTAGACGAGGCCAACGAAAAGGGAAGTGATATAACGGAGACCTTCTCCGAAGCAGTAACGAAGGCATTAGCGGACAAAGAGGAGACTTTTATAGCCGAATTCCTGAACAAGGAAAAATATCCAAACGTAACAATAGAAGACAAAGCGATCAGCAATGCCCTCACAAAGGCCGTAACACAGAATAATGCACCGATAGTAGGTGTCTTACTAGACGAGGCCAACAAAATAGATGACCAAGCGATCAAAGATGCCTTTAAAGAGGCTGTAGCGAAGGGGAGCGAATGTGTACTTGACACCTTACTAACCAAGGCAAACAATAAGATAGACGAACAACTCGCCGAAGAGGCCATTCAACAAAAGCTACCTGAGAAAAATGGGCTATACATCGTGTACCGCTTAATCTCAAAAGGTAAACTAGAGCTAGACAAGGCATCTGTACAAAAAATACTCACAGGTAATTACTACTATACAAGGCTTCACTTCGCCGTACTGCGAGGAGATGAAGAGGCAGTGGATGAAATTATCAACGAAGATTCCAATAGCGTAGCACAGAAAGATAAGGAGGGTAACACGCCCTTACATGTGGCTGCAGCAGGAGGTCAAGAAGCAATAGTAAAAAAGCTTATAGAAGAAAAAGCTGATGTCAATGCTATAAACAACAAGGGTCAAACACCTCCGTACAAGGCAATTGAGCAAGGTCATGAAGAGATAGTGAAGTTGCTGATAAAAGAAGACAATGTCGAGAACGTAGTGAATTATTCTACGGGAGCATCCTCCTTGTCTACCGCTGCGTTTTGGAGGAAAGAAAAGATAGTTACTTACCTCATAGACACTTGCAAGGCTAACGGGCATACAAGAGATTGGGATGGAAGAACCCCGTTGTACTTGGTAGCCAATTTTGGCCATGAGGAGCTAGTAAAAAAGCTGACAGAGAGCGGTGCTAATATCCATGCCACAGCGTGTAGGGATGGCTTCCAAACACCCCTGCACATGGTAGCTTACTTTGGTAAACCAAACATTGTAGAATTACTTCTAAAAAAGGATGCCCAGACTGGCGTAAAAGATAGGTGGGGCCGAACCCCGTTACATAATGCAGCGCTTAGGTGGACAGAACATAAAAGAGATGTATGTTATGAAGGACATTCAAACTGTGAAGTATGTAGAGGGTATTCAGAAGTAATTCGCCTGCTTCTAGACCGTGGCGCTCGTACTTACGCAAAAGACAAGGAAGGAAGAACGCCCCTAGACAAAGCAGCCAGCGGGAAGTACCAAGCAAAGAATGGGGGAGGGGAAACGCTCTTGCACAGCGCGGTCTACCAGGGCGACGAAAAAATTGTAGCGGAACTTATAGCACAAGGTGCCAGGGTCGATGCAGAAAATATTGACAGGGAAACGCCTTTGCACTGGGCGGCCTACCAGGGCTATAAAGGCATCGTAAACAAACTGCTAGAGGAAGCCAAAGAAAAGGAAGACAGCGAGGTAAAGGAAGAGGACAAGCTCATCAATAAGAAGAACAAGGATGGCGAAACACCTTTACACTTGGCAGTCTACCAGGGCCACGAAGAAATTGTAGCGGAACTTATAGCCCAAGGCGCCAGGGTCAATGCAGAAAATAATGGCAAGGAAACGCCTTTGCACTCAGCAGCCTACCAGGGCTACAAAGGCATCGTAGAGAAACTGCTAGAGAAAGCCAAGGGGCTCATCAACGCGGAGAACGAGAGTAGGGAAACGCCTTTGCATAAAGCTATCTTCAAGAATGACGTAGCTATCGTTACATACCTTTTAGACAATGGGGCCGATATCAAGAAAAAAGATAAGAGTGATTTACCCCTTTTACACCAGGCTATTAGCTTGGGGAGATGCTCTATTGTAGAGAAACTGATAAGGAGCGATGATGACCTCTATGAAAAAGATTACCAAGACAGAACTCCTTTACATGTGGCAGTCCAGAGAGGCAGTGTGGATATCGTAGCATTGCTTCTAGAACGCGGGGCAAAGCTCGATGAAAAAGATAAAGCAGGGAAAACCCCTTTGCAATGGGCAGAAATGTTAGAATATACAAAGATAGTAAATATACTCAAAAATAGAAGCTGAAAGTACTATAAGAAGAGGTCACCATGAAACATAAAGCAACCCTCCCTATTATCCTCAAATGTCTTGTCTTGCTGCTCATGCTAGCCTGTAAGCACAAAAGGGAAGAAGGCGTTGCCAAAATGGCGCAAGGAGGAGGAAAAGATAAAGCTGCCTCCAGAGCACTGCTCGAAACTCGAAACTCAGAACTCAAAACTCAGAACTCGAAACTCGAAACTCAGAACTCAAAACTCAGAACTGATCTTCTTAGGGCAGCTTTGCAGGGCGATACACTGTTAGTAGAAACATTGCTCAACAGCGGAGCCGAGGTCAATGCCACAGATAATGGGGGAAGCACTCCCTTACACCTGGCTGCGAAGTACGGACACCACAAAGTAGCCGTGTTATTAGTAGAAAAAAGTGACGCTAACGTCAATGCTACAGATAATGGGGGAAACACTCCCTTGCATTGGGCAGCAATGAAGGGCCACCGAAAGGTGGCAAAATTACTTTTACAACATGGCGCAAAGGTCAATAAAAAAGAGAGGTTGTGGGGCACTTCCTTGCACCTGGCAGCAAAGGAGGGCCACCTCTCGGTGGCAAAATTACTTTTACAACACGGCGCAAAGGTCGATAAAAAAAATAGTTGGGGCTACACCCCCTTGCACTGGGCTACAAAGTATGGCCACTCCGAAGTAGCCGTGTTATTACTAAATCATGGCGCCGATGTCAGTGCACTGGACGAAACCGAAACAGGAGAATCCGCTCGGCTTATCGCCGCAGCCAATGAACAGTACACCTCACTCCCTTTAAAAGACGTTATGCAAGCGCTCAAAGTACAACTGAGGCGGGCTATACTATACACCTTAGCACAGCAAGGAAGGAGTGCATTAATAAAAACACTAACAGAACATAGCTTTGACGTCAACCAAAAAGACAAACAAGGCTGTACCCTACTCTATCAAGCAGCTTGGCAGGGCGATAAACGGTCAGTAGAAACATTGCTCAACAGCGGAGCCGAGGTCAATACTACAGATAATGAGGGCTGCACCCCTTTGCACCGGGCTGCAGAGATGGGCCACCGAGAGGTGGTAAAATTACTTTTACAACATGAAGCGAGTGTTAATGTAAAAAATGGGAAAGAGGAAACACCCTTGCATAGAGCTGCCGAATATAATCGAATAGAGATAGTAGCTTTACTGCTGAGACAGGAAGCGAGGACTTATGATAAAGATAAGGACGGTGCGACCCCTTTGCAGAAAGCTGTCGAACTTGACCGAAAAGAAATAGCAGATTTACTACGGAGCCATGAAGCGAAGACGCTTGAAAAATACCAGTTGCATAAAGCAGTCTACTTTAATCAAAAAAACAGGGCAGATTCACTGCTGAGACAGGGAGCAAATGCTAATGAAAGATATGAGGACGATGAAACCCCTTTGCAGAAAGCTGTCGAACTTGACCGAGTAGAGATAGCAGATTTACTGCTGAGCTATGGAGCGGATGCTAATGCAAAATATCAGGACGGTGAAACCCCTTTACAGAAAGCTGTCTTAGCTGATCGAAAAGACATGGCAGCTTTGTTGCTGAGCTATAGAGCAAATCCTAATGAAAGATATCAGGACGATGAAACCCTTTTGCAGAAAACTATCGAACTTGACCAAATAGAGATAGCAGATTTACTGCTGAGCTATGGAGCGGATGCTAATGCAAAATATCAGGACGGTGAAACCCTTTTGCAGAAAGCTGTCTTAGCTGATCAAAAAGACAGGGCAGCTTTGTTGCTGAGCTATGGAGCGGATGCTAATGCAAAATATCAGGACGGTGAAACCCTTTTGCAGAAAACTATCGAACTTGACCAAATAGAGATAGCAGATTTACTGCTGAAACATGGAGCGGATGCTAATGCAGAATATGAGGGCGATGCGACCCCTTTGCAGAAAGCTGTCGAACTTGACCGAAAAGAAATAGCAGATTTACTACGGAGCCATGAGGCGAAGATTTCGAAGATTTATGAAAAATACGAGGCCGATGCGACCCCCTTGCAGAAAGCAATCTGCCCTGATCAAAAATACATAATAGATTCACTGCTGAGACAGGGAGCAAATGTTGATAAAAGATATCGGGCCAAAACCCCCTTGCATACCGCTGTCGAACTTGACCGAAAAGAAATAGCAGCTTTACTGCTGAGCCATGGAACGGATGCTAATGAAAGGTATCAGGACGATGAAACCCCCTTGCAGAAAGCTGTCGTAGCTGATCAAAAAGACATGGCAGATTTACTACTGAGCCATAGAGCAGATACTGAAGTAAAATATCAGGACGGTAAGACCCCTTTGCAGAAAGCTGTCTTAGCTGGTCAAAAAGACATGGCAGATTTACTACTGAACCATGGAGCGGATGCTAATAAAAGATATCAGGACGGTGAAACCCCTTTGCAGAAAGCTGTCTTAGCTGGTCAAAAAGACATAGTAGCTTTACTACTGAGACAGGGAAGTTTTGCTGATGAATACCAGAACAGTGAATACCCTTTGCATACAGCTGTCAGACTTGACCGAATAGAGATAGCAGCTTTACTGCTGAGCTATGGAGCGCATACTTTTAAAGAAGATAGTAAAGGTATGTCCTCCTTGCATAGAGCTGTCGAATATAATCGAAAAGAGATGGTAGCTTTACTGCTGTGCTATAGTGAGTTGGTTAATGCTAGAGATGGAGAGTACCATGAAACCCCCTTGCAGAAAGCAGGCTCAAATGAGGAACTAATAAAATTGTTTCAAGCATATGAAAAAGTTAGATATGAAGCGTTGAAAGACCCCCATCTATATTATAATGGGGTGGGAAAGGTGGTCATGTGCCGTGCAATTACAATGGGGTACAAAAAGGTAGTAGAAGTCTTACTGAATAATGGTGAGGATATTAACAAAATAGACTATAGGTGTAAAACCACCCCCTTGCACTGGGCAGCCAAAAGGGGAGAAAGAGAAATAACAAAGATGCTCTTAGCAAAAGGTGCCACCATCAAACTACAAGATTGTAAAGGAGCTACCCCTCTCCATACAGCCATCAAAGCAGGCAACTATAGGCTAGCTAAGGAGATAGTAGCGTGGTGGCCTGCTATACAAATAGAAGAAAGAATAACCAACTGTGATTCTACGCTTTTGCCAGACAGCCTATACCAAGCAATACGAAAACTTCCTGAAAACGAACAAGTCATCCCACACAATGTAGCTGAACAGATAGCAGCACACTTAGCAGCGCAACAAGCCTGGTTATGGGTATTAGTTATGAAAATTCGCGACAATAGGGGTAAAACGTTTGTTCGCTATTTGCTAGAAGAAGCAGCTAGACTCGATGAACGAGAAGAAACCACCTTAAGTGAAGAAGAGCAAGCAAATAAAATCACCATCAACGAAATTTTAGCCATGCTCAAAGAGAAGCTACGACAGTACTATGAGAAGAAGTCACCATGAAACATAAAGCAACCCTCCCTATTATCCTCAAATGTCTTGTCTTGCTGCT
>JAKSDE010000384.1 GCA_022360235.1 Cytophagales bacterium | reverse complement strand
CAACACTTAGCAGGAATAAAGACAGGTGATATCACACTTGCATTTCGTAAGTGGAAAAAGCCTACTGTAAAAAGAGGAAGTCTCCTGAAAACAGCTATCGGACAAATAGAAATTGGTGCCATTGAAGAGGTTGATATTGCCTCCATTTCAGCATTAGAGGCCCAAATGGCTGGGTTCACTACTTTAGACCAACTACTCCGGTTGCTTCAAAAAGTAAACGAGGGCAGTATCTACAAGATCGAGCTGGCCTATCACTCTCCCGATCCAAGGGTTGAGCTAAGAAGTAAAGAGGAACTTACAAATGAAGAGTTTCACCAACTTAAAAAGAAACTAGAACGGCTCGATAAATACAGCAAAACAGGTGCCTGGACACGAGAAGTGTTGGAAAGTATCCGGCAAAATCCAAAGTTGAAAGCGGCAGACCTCGCGGTTCTTCTATCCAAAGAAAAAGACTGGCTAAAAATCAACATTCGCAAGCTCAAAAACCTAGGTCTAACCATAAGTCATAACCCGGGCTATGAGATCTCTCCTTTGGGTAAGGCATTTTTAGAAATGTTTTAGCCGTCAGCAGCTAGCAGGGTATATCCCACGAAGTGGGGACTCGTTAAAATTCCCGGTTTATATATTCATCCACCATTGTTAGCAGCCATATTTTTGCCCTTTTGATCAATCCATCGGCTCCCAGGGTGTACGCTGGAACCAGCCGTATTCGGGCATCGGCCAAAACTCGCTGCTAGTCCGTACGGTATCAAGGTAATTTTGCAATGCCAACCGCTGTTTTTCCTGGTTGTCGTAAATGCGCATAGATTCCGTAGGATCTTCAAAAATGTTGTACAGTTTTGGTTCCCCCTTACTCCCAAACCTTACCGCTTTATACCCGGTACGTGTATCCAAAGCGGCTTGTTGACCTCCTCCACTCCTGCCCTGCCATATAAACTCCCAATAGAGCATACGATGCCCGTCAAACTTATCACCTGTGTCAAATAACAAGGGGGCAATGGATATTCCACTTGTTTTTACCGGGTCTTTTAGGCCTGCCATTTCCATCATCGTTGGCATAATATCTTGGAAGGCCAATATTTCATCTACGGTTCCGGGTTCAATATAGCCCGGCCACCAAGCGATAAAAGGCACGCGGATCCCCCCGTCATAAACACTTCTTTTTCCGCTTCTAAGTCCCCCATTGTTGTTAAAAAGATCATGCCATTCCCGGGTGAGCTTCCCAACCTGTACATCAGCGCCATTGTCGCTGGTGAATATTACCATGGTGTTTTTACCGTGGCCATGTTCCCCTAAGGCTGCGATGATCTTGCCTATATCGGTGTCCATGAGGGTGATCATAGCAGCATATTTTTTCGCCCTTTCCGGCCAGTCCTTTTGCTCATAAGGCCACATAGATGGGGGATTATGAGGGCTATGGGGGATCGTGTAGGCCAGGTAGAGGAAGAATGGAGAATGGTGGTCTTTTTT
>JAKSDE010000172.1 GCA_022360235.1 Cytophagales bacterium | reverse complement strand
TGCCTGCTGTAAAACTGCTGTGGGAAACTCCTTTTCCAAGAGTCCTCTAATGTTCCCTGTCTTACATTCTTGTATTTTCTTACTTATGGCTAGTGATCGATTTAGTTTCATGTTAGGCTTATCTTTTTATTCACTAGCAAAGGTAATAAAATTATTAAATTAGTGTCATTAGTTCTTAGAGAGGAAAGGGCTCCAGGAAGCCTCCTACAGGAGACTTCCGTAGGCCCCGACCTACTCGACATAAAAACACAGTATTGAATACTTGTTAAGGGCCGACTAGTTAATCGTATTTTCAAAGAATGCTGTAAACACAGAAAGGACTATGCTAAAAGCAAGCGCCCACCAAAAATTATTGATATGAAAATCAGCTATAATCTTACTCGCAATCCAAACCATAAAGGCATTAATAACAAATAAGAAGAGGCCTAAGGTAAGGATAGTCGCGGGGATCGTCAGTATAATTAATAGGGGCTTCAGAAAGGTATTAAGGAGTGCAAGGACGATCGTGATAACAATAGCAACCCAAAAGCTCTCTACCTTAACACCCGGCAAAAGATAGGCCGTCAGGAAAACAGAAAAGGCAGAGAGAATAAGTTTAATAATAAAATTCATCCTTCTTGATTAATGCTGTAGGCTTGATAGTTTACCCATAGGATGTAAGATAAGCATAGGTACTTAAAAATGCAAGCTTACACTATATGCACCTGCCTCTAATCTCCCCTTTCTGCCGTGTGGTACAGCAAAGTTATCAAACACATGCCCAAGCAGAAAATCAAAACCTGGAAAAACTCCACCTCCTATTGTTCGTTGTGTTTCTTCCTCAAAGAATGTGTCTCTTCTTGCCTAGCAACAATTAAACACTACCTGCTATTTTTTATTTTGGTTGCTTTGCTTGGGGAAGAATGCCTAGTTTTTTCAAAACTAGATCAGAAATGTCCGTATCTTCTTCTGCATAAAGAAGTATAGGTGTTTCTCCTATCCCTAACCTAAATACATGGGTATAGCCATTTTCTTTGGCTACTTCTTCAATAGCCTGTATCACTTTCTTTTGGAGAGGAGTAGTTAATTCTATATGTTTTTTAGCGAGCGATTCCTGTGCTTCTATCTGAAATTCTTCGATATTACTTTGTAAATCTTTTAATTCATCCTCTTTTTGCTTTCTCACTGCTTCCGTCATTGTAGCACGCCCTTTTTCAAAAGTTTCCGTTTTTTCTCTGAGCTCTTGAAATTTGTTACTTAGTTGTGCGAAAAGTTGTTCCTCAAAGTTATTATACGCTAAGCTAATTTTTTTAGTCTCTGGTAAGAGGTTAAAAATATACTCCATATTGGCCTTCCCAATTTTAATCCTTTTACTCTCTGCATGGAGATTAAACAATGCTAATACACCTAATAGTGTCAAAAGTAATCTACCTTTCATAATTTATAAGTTTATATGCGTGGGTTAATTTATATAAGTTCCTAGAAAAGCGTGTAAGTTAATACGCTAGTAAAACATAACCAAATTTACAATTATGCGTTCGATGAATAGAAATAGGTAAGTACGCTTTCCTCCCCCCTATTGGCAGTATTTAATCTCCTCAGGGGCTGTAGAAAACACTCCTTTCCCCCTCAAAAAGTTGCGCAATATATCTCCTTTAGATTAGCAGAGTGTAATTATTTGTGTGACACGAGGCGCCATTAAGGAGAGCGCTCACATAACGAGATAGGGACGCGCCTATGCCCTATTGCCAACTGGACGGTGCGAAACGGGTAACTGTTTGGTACTAAGCGTCCAGTAAAGCCCAACCAAAATAATGAGATGGCACCAAATGGCGGCAAGGCAAAATTGGACTAGGTTGCACAGAGGTGAATCTTCAATATAAAAATTTTTTTATTATTCCTCCTTGTGAGTTGTTTCAAAAAAAGGAGCTGCTCCAAAAAAGAAGAGGGTAGCCTACTTCCAAGACTACTTAGTCGGCCCTGAAGTAATATT
>JAKSDE010000381.1 GCA_022360235.1 Cytophagales bacterium | reverse complement strand
CTACAGATAGCGTAAACTCAGTCATGCAAGGCTTACCACAGGTCCCTTTGAAGGGGAATTGCACCCCTGTAACAATAACCTTAGTAAATTACAGCCCCACTCCCAACTTACAAGTTAGCTATCGCCCGCCTATGGTATTCAGCTGATCTCCTTGTCTTCTGCCCACCACAGCTTAGGCAAATAAGTAATTCTGCATTGCTGTGGCTGCCTCCCTAGATTCTCCCTCCACAGTTATCACAAATCTTGCCACATACCCCTTTCCTGCTATTGGAAATGCCACTCGGCAGCTCATATACCAGGTGGTCAGGCGCACTTCCTCCTACTCTATCTAAGCCTACTATATCTAATATTAATTTTCTATCTACTCATTTTCCTCCTACAAAAAGGCAGCAAAATTTGCGGCAGCAGCCATGTTTGCTGAATCTGTTAAATTGCATGAGGCAATTAAAGTCTGCCTGCACATCTAAGAGGATCACAGTGCATGGAGTACTTTAAGTCTCTTGCCTTATACAATCACATACTAAGATTTGCGGATTTAACTCCATTACTGCACCCAGTTTTATAGCCACACTCCGGCAGCCCTCTCCTGATAACACTCTGTGACTGACTCATACACAGATTAATCATGCACTTCTGCCTGTGATGCTTGTGAATGCATTCTTAAGCACCAATATTGCTGTTTGTGCTTGCCCAAGGTTGTTCAACCCTGTGCAACAGCATTTTTGCAACTGTCCCCTCCCCGGGTTAACCCAGGGTCCTGACTACAGCATTGTCCATTTGGCCATATGTACTCAACACTGCCCTCAAAGGTGGTATTCAGCCCATTCTACACTGTTATTATTGGTCTAGTCAGTGCACCCATCAACAACTCTTACTGCCAATATGCACTTAGGCAAGTATACAAACAACATCATCCAAACAACCAAACCATAGAACCCTCAGCTTACCCAAGCATTCAGCCCTATTTTGGGCACTTCAGCGGGCTTCTTGCCTGAGGGACACACTCCGTTTTGCCTCCTTATAATCACTCACCTTACGCTGCTCCCAATCCAGTTGCCCCACTGTTAGCAAATCTGGGTGGCCCGGCGGCAGGTCCCCCTCTGCATTCCACATGGCTGTGAGTTGGTGTTCATGGTCCTGGGGCAGGGTCAACTCGGTGTGGACCCTGAACCCTTCTAGCTCCTTCACCGCACCACCTCTGGTAGAACAGGTCAACCACCCTAAAGTGGCTTCATGGATCTAGCTGTTAGATCATGGTGGCCTGGCCCAGACCATCTGCAGGTGTAGAACCCGCAGGTGCTCTCGTAGTTGCGGATGTCTGTTGGCAAAATCTACATCCCATCACCATGTTCCTCCAATTCTCTATGGCCTTGTAATTCCAAATACTGTATTCCCAGTGGCACTTGTGCCACCACTATT
>JAKSDE010000379.1 GCA_022360235.1 Cytophagales bacterium | reverse complement strand
GTAAAGTTAGTTTTGATAAATCCGAGAATCTGTTAGATTTAGTCTCTATGGTAATCAAAGACTTTGAATCGAATAATTGGCAGAAATATGCGGTGAATAACTTTCAATACTGGCCAAGAAATACACAATTATTATGACGTACCCATCAAATCAAACTGTTCATATAGCCTATAAAAAAGGGATGTAACCTAGTTTTGCAGCAGTCTCATAGCATCACTTCTCAATGCGCCATACATGCCTCTCCTCCAAAGCGTTTGTAAGGTAGCTTGGGAAGCATTAGTAACCTCTCAACAAAAGGAAACTGACATGTAAAACTACCGCTCTTTCTGTTCTTTGAGTAGATCTGTGGTCAAGTTTAAAACTTCACGTTGTAAGCTTTCCTCCAAATTCTTAAGCGGAAGTGTTGTTGAATGGCCTATTGTAGGGCTTCTTAGGGAGCTTCCTTGATCTTCTCTTACTGTAGTTTGAATGATAAGCTCTCTGATTTCAATGGGCATGATGGTTTTAGTTTTGATACTTCAGCATATTACGTTCACTATTTAATTCTACTTATTGATGTGTAGGCGAAGGTTATCCTTTCTTCGACTACCCTACTTCCTTGGTGGTAGCCGAGGGGCGAGACGGCTAGTCCAGTAGGATAAGTCCCTACTACTGACCAATGGGCAACAATTTCTTCTTTACGATTTAAAATAAAAATTTGCACCCCCACAGGCTGAAAGGTTGAATTATTAAGTGCCTCTTCACACCACTTGGTAATCTTTGTCTTTTCTCTATGGAAGGGTCTACGCAGTATTAAATGCGTTACTTGATAAGCCGAGGGTATTTCAAAGGGCGTAGCATAACCTCCTGGTAGATACTTTTCTGTACGATAGGAGGCTTCCAAACCTTCTACACCATAAAAATACTCGGGACTACCATCTGAAATGCCCTCGAACTCTATCTTGAAAGGGCTTTGAAAAGTAGGTTTAAAAGAATTCATGCTTATCGTTAAAACCTAGTAAGCTTTCCTATTTTTCACTCGTACCTAGCAACCCTTCCATATTAAAGTCTACTTCAATAGACTCACCTTTAGCTGTCGTAATACTTCCACTTTTTATAACACAGTTTTGTATGTCTCGTTCTTCTTCTACGTTTTCACCATCCTTTTTTAGCCGCATCACTTTAGCAGGCTTAGCCTCATAATCATCCTTCAGCACTCCTTCTACTAATTCTTTCACTTTCGGCAATAGTTCTTTCCCTGAATCTGTATCCACTGCTTTTAGTTTAACACTAAACTCTACTACTTCTTTTGGATTTTTAGTATGATAGGTTTGAGGAGACTTAGCGTCTGTTGTTTGTACTGGAACATTCTCCGATTTATCCATATCTGGAAAATTTACACTCACAACGTCATAATCGCTCCCTTTGAGGGGTTCATATTCAAATTTATAGCTCATTGTATATGTTTTTTAATTTAAAATTAAGACAAAGATCCTCTGCTCATTCATTGAGCTTAGCAAGGTTCCCCTTATGATTGAATAGCTACTGTTTCAGGATCAGTTACTACGATTTCAGCGTTATATTGGGGGAACTGATTTCCCTCAGGGACATTGGCTTTAACCTCTTTCACATAGCCTGAAAAAGAGACACTCATAAAATTCTTATCACCAGCGCTCCCAAAAGAAAAGGTAAGGGACTTAGTATAACTTT
>JAKSDE010000191.1 GCA_022360235.1 Cytophagales bacterium | reverse complement strand
GTAGAGCTTTTATATAATTTCTTGGATACGGAGGCGGTCATTAATAGAGGCCCGGGAGCGTCGCAGCCCGAAGTTGGCATGTGGGCCACTCAGCAGCAGCTACACGTGGCAGTAATAGGAGCTGGAATAGCCGGCCTAGCAGCAGCTCGTCACTTGCAGGTAACTTGATTTGCCTTTCCCAATGGACACTGGCCAAGCTACGTCTATACCCTCCTACCGATGTTGGACACCTTCACTGGGACACTAGGCCACCGCCCCTGGAGTCAAGTTCTCCCTAGTCTGCGCCTCCAAAAGCGCTTACCCGCGTCTGCAGCCTGGCACCCAACCAATCCTCCACAGCCCTCCACTATTCACAAGCCCAACCACACCCGCATTGCTGCCAGCGGGATTCCGTCTGCTCATAGCGCCTCCAGCCTCCCTCCTTGCCAACCCCTGCAGCTGCCAATGCTGCACCCTCAAACCCACACTTGTTACCCCTCCTGCACAAAAGTCTACCCAATGTTTTCCTCTACCTCCCCACACCCCACCCCATTCCGCCCGTACCCTTTTCCCCCCGCCAGCGCTTTGGTATCAAGGTGACCATCTTCGAAGCACGTGACCGCGTGGGCGGCCGCATCTGCACCCTTCGCGACGAATTCCCTTGCCCAATAGACCTAGGCGCCTCTCTAATCACTGGCACTGAAGTTGACTCCACCCGCCACCGCATGCCAGACCCCACCACGGGCCTCTGCCACCACACCGGCCTGCGCCTCCACCCCCTCCCAGAAGAGTGCCCCCTCGTAGACGGGGCCACGGGGGAACAAGTGCCTGCTGATGTGGATCGCGTGGCACGTGCGGTGGACAACGCCGTGCTGGATATGGTGGCGGATAAGCAAGGGGAAGAGGATGGGGGGGGTGGGGACCTGGAAACAGAGTATGAGGCAGCGTTGGAGGAGCTTCTGTCCCGGGCCCAAGGTACCGGTCCGGCGACGCCGAGTTTTGACATCATGACCTTGGAGAGGGACGAAAAATCCATGGTGAATTGGCTAAAAAACTCTATGTTTGATGTAAAGCCCGTAGATCCGTAGATGGTGAAATGGTCAAAATGGTCACATCCCCATTTATGTCATGTATAATCCCATTATACTTC
>JAKSDE010000376.1 GCA_022360235.1 Cytophagales bacterium | reverse complement strand
CTCTGCTGATCGCTTAGAAAGTACTGCCAATATTGCTTCTGTGTTGTAAAATAGCTTGCGATACAAGTCCCTAACAAAGGCTCTACCCACATAATCCTCCCTGCCGCCTCCTATAGCAATATTAATGTATTTGTTATAGTAGGCTGCTTTGTCAATATATCTTAAACGGTAAAAAAGTTCGAAGTGATCTCCTGGATCACCTAATTCAAGCCCCCCTCCCCCTCTCCAACGAGGGAAGTAAAAGGCTTTGAAAGTCTGAAATGAAGAAGGAAAGGCTTCAAAAAATAACTGTTCATACTGCGACCGTTCTTCTTTAGTACTGCTGATAGTTTCATCGTAGTAAGCGCTGATAGTTTTTTCGTAGTAAGTCTTTAGCACTTCGGCTTGTTCTTCTACACTAGTATACCGCTCTTCTGCATAGGCATTAAGAAATATAATGCCAAACCAAAAAGATAATAGTAATTTTCTAAACTGTATCATTTATCTGAAGTTGTTGCTTTGTCAGGAATCACTTTAAATATATGAAGTACAAGATTTTTCAAACGTTCCTTCGCTACTTCTGGATCTCTTCCCCTAATAAATACCTCAAGCTCTTCGCGTTTAGTATCACTGTTAAAGGTACGCAAAGTACCTGCATTATTAGACGTAACGCCTTTTTGGCCTAATTTACTTTTACCAAAGCTTTTTCCAGGAAGTAGGCACCCTTGGCTTTTATTATAGAAATTCCCATTGTGGATTGTAATACCTCTGCCCATTGCTACCTGGCTGTTAAACAATACATAATTGTCGGGGTAAGTGAGTGTATTTGCATTAGCACCTCGTCTGTCTTTGCTCTTTATGAGGCTGTACTCTCCTTCTGGGATGCTTTTATCGCGATTTTCCAGAAAAAAGCCCTTCACTTCGTTACCATCTTGGTCCAGTGCAATAAGCGAGCTCACTATGCCCTTTTCATCTTCAACAAACCTCAGTGAGTAAATTCTCCCCTCCCCTCGCTTTTGTTCGATCTCTTCCTTCTTGACAAACTCTCCCTCCTCATTAATAATACCTATGTTGAAGTAGTCAGTTTCATTACCTCCTTTATCACTAACATGTTCAAATGTACCATCTTTTTTCTCTACACCTTCCTCCTCCTTTCTACGGTCTTCTCTAACAAAATTATACTCCCTACCCCACACACACAAGGCACCGGCACATTTTTGGCGGAGGATATCGGCAGAGGTGAAAACTCTATCGGCAAGGGCAGCATTTTTATGGATAGACTCTATGATCACACCTCTCAGATCTTGGCCGGTTTCTACGCCTGAACCCTCCTTTTCTTCTGCACTTAATTGCGCCGTCAGCGCATCATATAAGCAGTTGTTGTCATGGCTTTCTATTACCTGGCCTAGATGAGTGGTGAGGCCACTCACGTTTTGAGGGTTTTCCTTATCTCTTTCAGGACACCCACACCAGTTTGATGGACAAACTAACCAGAGCTAGGATAAACTCATACCCTACAGATAATCCTGCTTAAAAGCTTACTACCCACCTTAATGCCCAGGGCAATGCTCTTCAGACAACAATTGCTCATACGCTTCTTTCATTAACCGCGCTACTTTAGGATTGGCTTGCTTGATTTTAGGATACAGACTATTGTAGACTTTCTTGTTAAGTTCATTATTGGGATGTGG
>JAKSDE010000375.1 GCA_022360235.1 Cytophagales bacterium | reverse complement strand
TTTATATGAGAAATATAAAAACGATGATGAGGTAATGTTGCTTTCTCACACCCTTGACCCAGAACATGATGACGTAGTGTTTTTGAAGGAGTACGCTACAAAGCTTGGTATAGAAGATAACTATACGTGGCATTTTGTAACAGGCGATAAAAAGAAAATATATGAACTAGCAGAGGAAAGCTATTTCGTAACTGCTGTAGAAGACGAAAATGAACCAGGGGGAATCGCTCATAATCAGTTCTTTGTCTTAGTAGATGGAGAAGGAAGGATAAGAGGTTTTTACGATGGATCACACCATATGCGCATGGATGATTTAAAGTATGACCTCCTAAAGCTGCTAGACCGCAAGAAAGACTACGATAGTACATTAATAGGCAAAGTAAAGTGGCTCTACTATAGGTGTACGGGAGGAGAGTAAGCGCGTGAGATAGTAGGGTGTATAGTACTTTCTTTAACTGCGTAAATCCATCAAGAATTGTACGCTTGTTTTTATAAAAAGCAACGAAGGGCGTAAGAAGGTCGGTGTATGGATAATTTTAAAAGCTACTGCAAAAGGAAATTACTTATGACTGAAAAACCTTTCCATCAGCATTTCTAAACGCATGGGTATTTAAAAAAGCCATAGAACGTGTATGGGAAAAAAATTTCAAGGGGCCCTTAGTATATTATTGATCGCCTTCTTAGTAATAATAATAAACTACTATCATTCATCCGAAGAAAAACAAGGTGAAAAGGGTAACCTGAATCAAGAACAATCCGATCAAGCAATACGCAAGCAATACATTACAGAAGGAAGAAAGCTCTATATAACTCACTGTGCTTGCTGTCATCAAGAAGATGGAACAGGGTTTCGCAGGCTATTCCCGCCACTCGCTACAGCAGGTGCTTTACCTCACGCTATCGACAGTGCAATTTACATTATCAAAAATGGCCTTTCAGGAGAAATCGTAGTAAATGGGCAAGTATACAATCAACCTATGCCTGCTAACAACCATCTTAAAGACTTAGAAATTGCAGAGATTGTAACCTATTTGTATAATACATGGGGAGGAAAGCCAGGTACGTTAATAAAAGCAGAACATGTAAATGAGGTACTAAAAAGGTGTGATTAGATGCCCTACCGGGGTTATTTGTTGTTTAACTTTACTAAGCTGCATCTTTTTTGTATTGCCTCAACTCTTTGAAACCTCTTCTTTTTTACCCACAGGCACATTCTCTGCGTAGCATTCGATAAATTACTATAGCGCATGCCTCGTCAGATACCTGTATGTACAAATATGTTAAATGAAAGACAATTTAAAGTTTGACACCCTACATCTTAAACCCCTATCAGCGCATAAAAAAATTTTTTTTGCTTCTGACTTTCACTTAGGCATTCCAGATAGAACCTCTAGCCTTTTAAGAGAGCAAAAAATTGTAGCATGGATGGAACGTATTCAAGAGGAAGCACACGCTTTATTTCTGTTGGGAGATATCTTTGACTTTTGGTTTGAATATAAGTACGTCATTCCTAAAGGCTTTGTCAGGTTACAAGGAAAGCTAGCAGCATTTACTGATCTTAACATACCTGTATTTCTTTTCCCTGGTAATCATGATCTCTGGATGTATGATTACTTCCCCCAAATGTTTAACATCCCTATATTGAAGCACCCTTCTTCATTTACTATGGCTGGGAAAAAGTTTTTAGTAGGGCATGGCGATGAACTAGGTGCAAGTAAAAAATATAGACGCCTAAAGCGATTTATATATGCTAATCCCCTTTGTCAATGGGCTTTCGGGAAACTACCTTCTAGCATAGGGGTACCCCTTGCGCATTATATTTCTGGAAAAACTCGTAGGAAGACCCACTCAACTATGCCTTTCACACAAGAAAATGAACCTATTTTTAATTTTTGTAAACAAAAAATAGAACCCCATCTCCATCACGACTTTTATGTATTTGGCCATATACACTTTCCCCTAGCCTTTCGTATTCATGAAAAAAGTGCTTATTATAACGTAGGAGACTGGATCAACCACTTTACCTATGGTTTGTTTGATGGAAAGGAATTCAAAGTATTAAAGTTTGAGTAGCTCTGTTCTAGTCAAAATTTGTTTTTAAAAAATCTAGCAACTTTTTAAAAGCGATTGCGCGGTGGCTTATGGTATTTTTTTCTTTTAAAGACATTTCGGCAAAAGTTTTTGTATAGCCATCAGGCACAAATATAGCGTCATAACCAAACCCCTGCTTTCCGCTTGGCTGTTCAACAATGTGACCCTTTACTATACCTTCAAATTGCTGTTTAGTAGTTGAGCTCATAAAAGCAATAATCGTTCTGAATTGTGCCCTTCGGTTGGTTATACCTGCTAGATGCGCTAACAATAAAGCCTTGTTGTCTTCAGCATCTTTTTGTGGACCTGCATAACGCGCAGAATAGACGCCTGGTGCTTTGTTTAACGCTTCTACTTCTAAGCCTGTATCATCAGCAAAACAGGGTATTTGATAATTACTAAATACATAGGCAGCTTTATCAAAAGCATTTCCCTCCAGCGTGTCCTTTGTTTCAGGTAGGGGTGTTTTTTGACCCATCTCTTCCAAACTTACAAGTTCAAAATCTTTTCCTAAAAGCTTACGTACCTCCTGAAGCTTGTTTAAATTATGGGTGGCAAAGCATATTTTCATAAATTGACATTCCTCTAGCTGAAGCAAGCGGTCTTATAGCCATAGTTTGATAAAGAAGCAATCATTTTGCATGAAGACGGGGTGATGACCAAGTCTCATGGGTCTTGATTAAGTGCTTTACCGAGCAGAGGGCATGCTATTTTTACAAGGTTTTGGAGTGCCCTAAAGGTTTTCTTGCCAATATGGCTACGCTATACATGAGTTTTTGTGAGCTAAGAGAGTCATTTTAAGTGTAAAACACCGTATTGAATACTTGTTAAAAGGCAACTGTTTAGTCTATGGATATAATTCTTCGGAATGTAGGAAAGAAGTATAACAAAACATGGATATTTAGAAATTTTTCCCATCGTTTTTCTGCAGGCCATTCCTATGCTATTGTAGGCTCCAATGGAAGTGGAAAGTCAACCTTGATGCAAATCATAGCAGGTTATCTCTTACCCACTACAGGAAGTATTGAATACCTGGCCCCTCAACACACAAAAACTCCCCCCCATTCTTTCTTCCGTTGGTATACATTAGTAGCGCCTTACATGGAACTAATTGAAGAATTGACACTTCAAGAATTCATAAAGTTTCATTTTCGCTTCAAAAAACTACAAGACGACCTTTCTTGGCAAGATGTAATCCACTTCCTCTCATGGGAAGATGCCTCTGAAAAGATGCTCAAGCATTTTTCATCAGGAATGAAGCAAAAACTTCAACTAGGCTTAGCCTTCCTTACTGATGTACCCATCGTACTGCTAGACGAGCCTACTGCAAATCTAGATGCCTCAAACATCGAATGGTATCTCCAGCAAATAGAGAAAGTAAAGTCCAAGAAACTTATCATAACTTTTTCTAATCAACCTCACGAATATACGTTTTGTAATCAGGTAGTTGACCTGGAAAGCTATAAGTAATTGACGTTACC
>JAKSDE010000371.1 GCA_022360235.1 Cytophagales bacterium | reverse complement strand
GTCTACTTCTTCTTGGTTTCCTTTCTCGGCGGCTTTGTGCAAGGCGGTTTCGCCGTTATTATCTTTAGCGTTGACATCGGCTCCTGCTGCGATGAGAGCGTCTACTACCTCTTGATGGCCTCCCGCTGCGGCTTTCTGCAAGGCGGTTTCGCCGTTGCTATCCGTGGCGTTGACATCGGCGCCTTTTTCGATGAGTAAGTCTACTACCTCTTGGTTACCTTTCTCGGCGGCTTTGTGCAAGGCGGTTTCTCCATTATTATTTTTGGCGTTGACTTTGGCACCTTGTGCTATCAACTCCTCTGCAGCATCCTTATCACCTTTGTCTGCTGCATGGTGTAAGGGGGTATTGCCGTCGGCATCTGCCCCTCTTAAGAGTTCTACTATGTCTTGGTAATCCTTTCTTTCGGCCAAGTCTAGCGGGGTGTCTCCTGCTCCATCTTTTACACTAATTTTAACTGTCTTTTCTAGAAGCGCTTTTACTACTTCCACATTGCCTTCCTCTGCTGCCCAGTGAAGGGGGGTCCTTCCTCCCTTATCTGTTAGGTCAACATCCCCTCCTTCTTGTATGATCTGTAGGGTTATCTTTGTCCTACGCCAACCTTCTTTGATCATGCTAATAAGGGGTGTGTCACCCGCTAGGTCTTTTGCGTTAATGAGTAGGTCCACAGCTTTCTTGTGCGTTGCAATTCTTTTGAGTGCATATTCTAAGGGTGTTTCTGCATAGAACCCTACCCCACATTTAATACCCGGATCTACTTCTTCGTCGCCCAAAAGAGTCTTTATCACCTCTAAGTTGTTCTCTCTCGTTGCCAAATATATCGCTGTGTTTTCACCACCACTATTCTTAGCATTAACGTCAATATCAGTCTCCAATAGCCTTGCTACAACATCGTTGTGACCTTCCATAGCTGCTATGTGTAAGGCTGTCCCCTCAGACCCGACCGCCTCCCCAACTTCTATAGCTTGATTATCCAATAACATATTCACAATGTTCAAGTAGCCTTCTTTAGCTGCGTTGTATAAGGGTGTGTTACCCCTTCTACCATCTGGCGTAGTTCTCATATTAACATCAGCGCCTTCCTTTATAAATAATTGCACTAGTTGCTCAAGAACAACAGTATTCTTATAACCTGCTATCATATCTGATAAATAGTTCTTCTCTGAAATTTTTTCTTTTGCCCCTTTTTCCAGCAAGAGTTCTATCAGAGCTACATCTTCAGAAAAAACTATCGTCATTATCTCTAGAAGAATATAGCCTTTACTGTAACCAACCGGTACATACTTTTCATTAACGTTAGCTCCCCCGTTTACAAGTAACTTAATTACCCCTTCCCCTTCATAAGGTTCTAGATCTTCTTTGGTGACCCTCTGGCCCTTCAGCGCCATGTCAACAACTTTCTGAATCACTGCTGCTAACGGAGTTACGCCGTTTTTGTCTTTCCTATCAACTTCAGCACCTTTGCTTATCAACAATGCTGCTATTTCTGTGTTAGCCATATACGATGCCCACCATAAGGGACTCCTTTCATCGCTTGTATCTGCCCGTGTTACATCTACCCCCCTATTGATTAATTTTCTCGCTTCTGCTGTATTGCCTTCCTTGATCGCTTTGATCAAGGGGGTATTACCCTCTTGATCAGGGGTATTATCCAGGTCATATGCTAGTAGTAGGTCTATTATCTCCTGGTCATCTTTTTCTTCTGCTAATTCAAAGGGGCTCTTGCCATCTTCAGCCTTTTCTTTGACCTGGGCTCCTTTTTCAAGAAGCGCTTTTATTACATATATAGCCTTTTCCCTTTCTTCTCCTGCTTTCTCTAATGCTTCCTCTACTGCATCGTATAAGGGGGTTCTGCCTTCGTTATCTTTGGTATCGACTTGGATATTACTAGCCCCCAGTAGGATGTCTAGCACGTCTTTGTCGCCTTCTTGTACCGTACAGTGTAAGGGCGTTTCGCCTTCATCATCTTGGGCATTGACATCGGCATCTGCTTTTACCAAAGCTTTTGCAGCATCCTTATCACCTTTTCCTGCTGCATCGTGTAAGGGGGTCTTGCCTTCACTATCTCGGGTACGGATAAGGGCATTTATTATCTCTTGTTTATTTGTCAACTGAAGTGGCATTATGCCTTGGGTATCTTTGGCATTGACAGCGGCTCCTGCTGCTAACAAAGCACCTACAATATCCGTATCGCCTTTTGCTACCGCATCGTGTAAGGCCGTCCTACCCTCGTTATTTTGGGCATTGACATCAACACCTGCTGCTAACAAAGTATCTACAACATCCGTATTGCCTTTTGCTACTGCATTGTGTAAGGCCGTTCTACCCTCGTTATCTTGGGCATTGACATCGACATCTGCTGCTGCTAGTAAAGCATCCACCGCAGCCTTCTTACCTTCTGCTGCAGCATAATGTAAGGCCGTTCTACCCTTGTCATCTCGCCGATTGACAGGTGCACCCTTGCTTAACAGTTTTGCTATTGATGCTTGATCTCCTTGCACGGCAGCATAGTGTAAGGGAGTCTGACCCTTTTTATCTGGACTGTCAACCTCTATGGACTCCACACCTAGTAGTGCATCTATGATAGCTTGGTTACCCCCCTGGATTGCCCAGTGAAGCGGTCCTTTACCTTCCTTATCTTTTAGATTAACATCAGCGCCTGCAGCTAGCAGTCTGTTGACTTCGTCTATTGCTCCTGCCTTAACAGCACGGATCAAACCTGTACTACCATCGCTTGGATCTTGTTCATTGATAGTGGGGTCTACAGCTTTATCATGCTCCTCGATCTCTTTTTCTAGATCAGGATCTCCTTTTCCTGATACAATATCCTTGGGGCTTTCTCCTGTATCATCTTTGGCATTGACATCAGCCCCATTCGCTAACAATAAGTTCACTAATGCTATAGCTTCAGCTTTTTTGTCTTCTGGAGCTGTGAGTCTCTTTTCTACCGCATAGCTCAAGGGGGGTTTGCCCTTGGCATCTCCTTGATTAACCGTTGTGTTGTTTTTCTCTAGAATGGCTCGAGCCATTGCTAATGCTACTGCTATATCTTTAATATCTTTCTTCACCGCACGGAGCAAGGGAGTGTTGGATTCGTTATCTGTCAGGCTTAGCGAAGCACCTGCGTTTATCAACGCCTCTACTTCTTCTACGCTACCATTCTCGATGGCATCGGTTAACGGCGTATCTCCTTTAAGATCCCATCTATCTATCAAAGCTTCTATTATTTCTTCTTGCACCCCTATTTTTATCCCTACTAACAAGGGGGTTTCACCTTTGCTATTTCTTGCACTGGTATTGACTCCACTTTTACTCAATATTTTATTTACCATCTCTCTATCATCCTTCTCTACAGCTGAGTGTAAGGGAGTGTTACCTTCCTTATCTGGTATCGTGACATCTGCACCCTTCGCTATTAACGCAAATGCCTCTTCCCTCCTACCTCCTTCAATCACCCTCATCAACGCTGTCTTCCCTTCGTCATCTTGAAGATCGATAAGCTTCTCTGTTACATCCATATCATCTGTCAACGCTAAGGGCGTTTTGCCATTGTCATCTTCGGCAGTATGGTCTGCTCCTTCGTCTAGAAGCATTTGTACGATTTCTGCGTATCCTCCCGCGGCTGCACAGTGAAGGGGCGTTTGCTTTTTGCTATCTTGGGCATCAACAGGGGCACCTTGGGCTAGAAGCATTTGTACGATTTCTGCGTATCCTCCCGCAGCTGCACAGTGAAGGGGCGTTTGGTTATCACTATCTACTAGATTAACATCGGCACCTTTGTCTAACGCGTCCTCGACTCTAGCAACACGCCCCTCTTTAATAGCCTTGAACAGGGGCGTATCGCCATTTTCATCTTTTAAATTGACAAGTAAGTCTATTATAGCTTGTTGGGTTGCCAATTGAAGCGGCGTGTTCCCATCCTTATCTTCGGCATTGACATCGGCACCTCCTCCTAGCAAAGCCTCTACAGCATCCTTATTACCTGCTGCTGCCGCATCGTGTAAGGGCGTTCTACGATTTTCATCTTGGGCATTGACCTTGGCACCTTTCCCTAGCAAAGCCTCTATGACTTCCTTATTGCCTTGCGCTGCGGCATTGTGTAAAGGAGTTCTAGTCTTGTTATCTTTGACATTGACCTGTGCTCCGTTGTTTAGCAGTTCCTCTACTATTGCTACATTTCCTCCCGCTGCTGCCCAATGCAAGGGTTTTCTATCTTCTAAATCGTCTAAATTAGCCTTGGCACCTTTGTCTAGCAACTCTTTTACTTTGGCGAGATCCTCTTCCTTGACAGCTTTGATGAGTTGTGTATTGCCGTCTTTATCTACTTCATTGGTGCTATTATCATGAGCCTCGAGTAAATCCTTTATATTACCTTCTGCCAAGTCTATGGGGCTTTGACCGTCGTTATCTTTTATAGTAACATCAGCCTTCCCGTCTAGCAAGGCATTAACTACTTCTTCATCTTTTTTCAGCACGGCATCGTGCAAGGGGGTTCTCCCGTTCTCATCTTTTTTATTAACATTAGCTCCTTGGTCTAATAATTCTTCTACTAACGTTGGATCGCCTTGTTCTACTGCATTGTGTAAAGGAGTTTTACGGGGAGAAGAATCATTTGCTAGACTAGGGTTTGCACCTGCCTCTAGCAACGCTTTTGCTTTATCAATATTGCCTTCCTCGATGGCCTTGTTCAAGGGTGTATTGCCGTCTTGATCCTGCTTATCTAGTAAGAGGTCTACTACCGCTTGGTGGTTATTTGCTATGGCCAAGTCTAGTGGGGTTGCTCCTTCGTTATCTTTGACATGAATTTTTCTTGTCTTTTCTAGCAGCGCTTTTACTACTGCTACATCGCCTCTCTCTGCTGCCCAGTGCAGGGGTGTCCTTTTTTGATGACCTGTTAGATCAACATCCCCTCCTTCTTGTATGATCTGTAGGGCTACCACTGTCTTACCTTTTTTGATCATGTCAATGAGGGGGGTGTTATCCGCTAGGTCTCTTTCGTTAATGAGTAGAGCCACAATGCCTCGGCGCGTTGCAATGTTGTTGAGTGCATATTCTAAGGGTGTTTCTGTTTTTTCCTCGCCGCCTTCTCTAAAGCTTTTTCCCTTACTCACATCTACTTTTCCGTTGCCCTTAAACACGACTACTACATTTATATAGCCACCCTTCACTCCGACGTATAACGGTGTTTCTCCCTCGCTATTCTGCGCATTAGCTTCAATACCACGCTTCGATAATAACGCTTTTACAATACCATCGTGACCTTCTTGGGCTGCTACGTGTAAGGGTGTTTCTCCCTCACTATTTTTCACATTAGCTTCAATATCAGACTTTGATAATAACTTTTTTACAATATCAACCTGATTGTTCATGGCTGCTGCGTGTAAGGCTGTCCCCCTAGATCCGCTCTGCAGATTAATGTCTATCCCTCGTTGACTTAATAATATATCCACAATTTCACCATAGCCTTCTTCACATGCTTTGTATAAGGGTGTCACTTCATCCTTACTCTTCCCATTAACATCAACTCTTTTATTTATAAATAACTTCACTAGTTCCTTTCTATCCTCCTCACTCAATTCTTCCTTAGGACACTCTAGCACATCCATTAAAAAGTTACCCCTTAAAGAGGCTTCAGGGGAAGTAGCTGCGCCTTTATCCAGTACTAATTTTACCAACGCTATCTCACTTGGTGCTATCTCTATTATTGTTTGCAGGAGGGTAAGTCCATCGCTATTCTTTGCATCGACAGTAGCCCCGTTTTCTACAAGTAATTTGATTACCCCTTTATGCTGTTCCATCTTGGATGATTCATCTTCGTTATGCATGTTGGTAGATTCGTCACACGCTGCCGCTAGCGGAGTTATGTTGTTTTTGTCTACCTCATCAACTTCAACTCCTTTAGCTATCAACAATTTTACTATTTCTGTATTACCCATATACGCTGCCCACCATAAAGGACTTCTTTCATTGCTTGTATCTGCGAGTGTTACATCTGCCCCTTTCTCTATTAAATATTTTGCCTCCCCTGTATTGCCTTCCTTGATCGCTTTGATCAAGGGGGTATTACCCTCACTATCATAGGTATTAAGCTCACTCAGATCATATTCTTTTAGTAGGCTTACTAACTTATTGTCACCTTTTTCTTCTGCTAATTTGAAGGGGCTTTTGCCATCGTTAGCCTCTTTATTGACATTGGCTCCTTTTTTAAGGAGCGCTTCTATTACATCTGTATTACCTCCTGCCTTATATGAGGCTACTGCATCATATAAGGAGGTTTGGCCTTCGTTATCTTGAGCTTGGATATTACTAACCTTCAGTAGGATGCCTAGCACGTCTCTGTCGCCTTCTTTTACCGCAAGGTGTAAGGGCGTTTCACCGTTATTATCTTTGGCACCGACAGCAGCACCTGCTGCTACCAAAACTTTTACAGCAGCCTTATCACCTTCTTCTGCCGCTTGGTGTAAGGGAGTCTTGCCTTCACTATCTTGGGTACGGATAAGGGCGTTTATTATCTCTTGTTTATTTGTCAACTGAAGCGGCATTTTGCCTTCGCTATCTTTGGCATTGACAGCAGCACCTGATGCTAGCAAAGCTTTTACAACTTCTGTATCGCCTTTTGCTACCGCTTCGTGTAAGGCTGTTTTACCATTTTTATCTTTGGCATTGACAGTGGCACCTGCTGCTAGCAAAGCTTTTACAACTTCCTTATCACCTTTTTCTACCGCTTCGTGTAAGGCTGTTCTATCATTTTTATCTCGCCGATCGACACTTGCACCCTTGCTTAACAGTTTTTCTATTGATACTTGATCTCCTTGCTCGGCAGCATAGTGTAAAGGAGTCTTACCATCGCCATCTGGATTGTTAACATCTATGGAAGCCTCCCCTAGGAGTGCGTCTATGATAGCTCGGTTACCCTTCTCTAGTGCCCAGTGGAGCGGTGCTTTACCCTCCCTATCTTTTAGATTAACATCAGCGCCCTCCTCTAGCAGTTTTTTGACTTCGTCTACTTGTCCTGCCTTAATGGCATTGATCAACTTTGTACTACCATCTACTTTATCTCGTTCATTGATAGTGGGGTCTTCAGGCCTATCATGCTTCTTGATCTCTTCTTCTAGATCAGGGTCTCCTTTTGCAATATCCTCGGGGCTTTCTCCTTGATCATCTTTGGCATTGACATCAGCCCCATTCGCTAACAATAAGTTTACTAATTCCATCGCTTGAGCTTCTTCTTCTGCAGTTGAAGCGTTGCGTTTCATTTCTAATGCGTAGCTCAAGGGGGTTTTACCCTTAGCATCTCCTTGATTAACCGTTGTTTGACTTTTCTCTAGAATGGCTTTAGCTATTGCTAATGCTACTGCTATATCTTCTATAGGTTTCTTCACCGCATGGAGCAAGGGGGTGTTGGCGTCGTTACCTGTCAGGCTGAGCGAGGCACCTGCGTTTATCAACGCCTCTACTTCTTCTACACTACCATTCTTGATGGCATCGATTAATGGCGGATCTCCTGCAGGATTTCGTTTATCTATCAAAGCGTCTATTATACCCCTTTGCACACTTCTTTCTATTCCTACTAACAAGGGAGTTTTACCTTCGCTATCTCTTGCACTGGTATCGACTCCTTTTCTACCCAATATTTTATTTACTATCTCTCTATCATTCTTCTCTACAGCCCTGTGTAAGGCGGTTTTACCTCCCTTATCCACTAGATTGACATCTGCACCCTTCGCTATCAACGCTAATGCCTCTTCCCTCCTACCTTCTTCAATCGCCTTCATCAACACTGTCTTCCCGTTGCTATCTTGAAGATCGATAAGCTTCTTTATTACATCCCTATCGTCTGTCAACGCCAAGGGCGTTTTGCCATTGGCATCTTCGGCAGTGTGGTCTGCTCCTTTGTCTAGAAGCATTTGTACGATTTCTGCGTGTCCTCCCGCAGCTGCACAGTGAAGGGGCGTTTGCTCTTTGCTATCTCGGGCATCAACAACAGCACCTTTGGCTAGAAGCATTTGTACGATTTCTGCGTGTCCTCTCGCGGCTGCACAGTGCAGGGGCGTTTGGTTATCACTATCTACTAGATTAACATTGGCACCTTTGGCTAACGCGTCCTTGACTCTAGCAACACTCCCCTCTTTGATAGCATTGAGCAGGGGCGTATCGCCATTTTCATCTTCGAAATTGATAAGTAAGGCTATTACCTCTCCTGTGGTTGCCAATTGAAGCGGCGTTTTCTTCTCTTTATCTTGGGCATTGACAGCGGCATCTTTCCTTAGCAAAGTAGCTACACCATCCTTATTACCTTTTGCTGCCGCTTCGTGTAAGGGCGTTCTATCCTCGTTATCTTGGGCATTGACATCGGCACCTCCTCCTAGCAAAGCTTCTACAACATCCTTATTACCTTCTGCGGCCGCATCGTGTAAGGCCGTTTTACCATTGTCATCTCGTCGATTGACACTTGCACCCTTGCTTAACAGTTTTTCTATTGTTACTTGATCTCCTTGCTCGGCAGCATAGTGTAAGGGAGTCTTACCTTCTTTATCTGGACTGTCAACATCTATGGACTCCGCACTTAGTAGTGCGTCTATGATAGCTCTTCGGCTAAGCACCCCCTGGATTGCCCAGTGGAGCGGTCCTTTACCGTCCTTATCTTTTAGATTAACATCAGCGCCCTTCCTTAGCAGTTCTTTGACTTTTTCTAATTCTCCTGCCTTAACAGCACGGATCAACCTTGTACTACCATCTACTGGATCTTGTTCATTGATAGTGGGGTCTTCAGCTTTATCATGCTCCTCGATCTCTTTTTCTAGATCAGGATCTCCTTTTCCTGATACAATATCCTTGGGGCTTTCTCCTGTATCATCTTTGGTATTGACATCAGCCCCATTCGCTAACAATAAGTTTACTAATGCTATAGCTTCATCTTTTTTGTCTTCTGGAGCTGTGAGTCTCTTTTCTACCGCATAGCTCAAGGGGGGTTTGCCCTTGGCATCTCCCTGATTAACCGTTGTTTGGCTTTTCTCTAGAATGGCGCTAGCTATTGCTAATGATACTCCTATAAGTTCTATAGGTTTCTTCACCGCATGGAGCAAGGGGGTGTTGGCGTCGTTACCTGTCAGGCTGAGC
>JAKSDE010000299.1 GCA_022360235.1 Cytophagales bacterium | reverse complement strand
GTACTTGGGTCTGTTGAATTTTAAGAGATTCTATAAAATTATAAGCCTCTGTTGGCTTTCAAAGGAGATTTTTAGAAAAGTTATTTAAGTTTTCAACACACCTATCAACTGTTTTTGTGACATACACATTTTTTAATAGTACAGCGATTTTTCGTAGTTTTGAGAACTACTAAGCTAAACTTGTCTTGAAAACTTCGCTTTCGCATCTACCGCCAGAGAAACAAGAGCAGCTGGCCTTTGTAAAGAAGGTCATTCTTGAGCATATCGAAGCCACAGAGATGATTATTCTATTCGGTAGCTATAGTACAGGGAGATGGGTAGAGGATAAGTATGTAGAAGATGGCATCACCTATGAATATATCAGCGATTTTGATATTCTCGTTGTGACTACTAACGCCAAAGCTACCAGACTCCACTGGAAATGGGACAAAGTAAAAGCTATTATAGCAGGTAACCCATGGATCACAAGGACGAAAATCATTAGCCATAGCATAGGTTTTTTAAATGAACATATCAGAGACAATTACTACTTTTTTACAGACATCTTCAAAGAAGGAATCCTTCTGTATGATAGTGGTAAGTATGTGCTCTCCTCGCCTCAACCCCTTAGTTCTAAAAAACGTAAACAAAAAGCGTAAGACTACTTTGAGGATTGGCTTAAGCGTGCTAATGAATCCCTTAAACAATATGGCCATGCCATAAAAGATGAGAGTTACAATAAAGCAGCCTTTGAGCTTCATCAAGCCACTGAGTGTTATTATACCACTTTCCTGCTTGTATTTACCGACTACCGTCCCAAGCTCCATGATATTGAAAAGTTAGGTGATCAGGCTAGCCAAATCAAGGGAGAGCTGCGTGCTGTATTTCCTTGCTCCACGGAAGAAGAAAAACGCCTTTTTGGGCTCCCTCAGAAAGCCTATCTCGGTGCCCGTTATAAAAAGAGCTACGTAATTACCCAAGAGGAATTGGAGTATTTAGCTGGTCGGGTAAAAGTGTTAGGATCCCTTGTGGAAAATCTGTGTAAAGCGCAAATAGAGGCTTTTTAATCCTTCTATTGGAGTGCTTTAATTTGTTCTCAGCCCATACCTGTAACCTCTGAAATCGTGTCCACACTAAAGTTTTTTGATAACATACTTTTGGCTACTTCAATCGGTTATAGATATAATTTTCACTCTTCAGATATAGCCCCTTGTTTAAATCAGATTTGGATTTCTGTACGGCTTTGCTTAGGATAGCTGAGCGAGCTCTCCTTTGCTCAGGCCAGTAGCTTTGGCAATAATATCTAATGAAACACCTTGCTTGATAAAATTTTTAGCCGTTTCAAGAATACCTTCTTGTCTTCCCTCTTGTCTTCCTTTCTGTCTTCCTTCTAGTATTCCTTCTTGTTTCCCTTCCTGTCTTCCTTTAATTTCACTTTCCATAATAGCTTCTTTTAAAGTCTTTTCCATGTTATATACCATGCTTTCCGCCTCCTCACTGCTTTCAATCAATCTCGTTACATCTTCTTTAAT
>JAKSDE010000369.1 GCA_022360235.1 Cytophagales bacterium | reverse complement strand
GTTACCTCAAGATGGCCTCCTTGAGCGGCGAGGCGCCCTTCTCATCAGCCACTTCGATTTTAGCCCCCTTTTCTTGGAGGTATTTGACCACCTCAAGATGGCCTCCTTGGGCGGCGAAATGGAGCGGCGTTGATCCATGGCTATGTGCTACATGGTCAATAGTAGCCCCCTTTTCTACAAAATATTGAACCATTTCTAAGTCACCATATTGAGCAGCCCAGCTTAAAGGCGTATCACCTTCTGTATCTTCTGGATCAATAGCTGCTTGTGCTTCTTGCACTAAAATTTCTGCTACCTCTTTTCTATTTCTATTAATAAACCACCTATTAGTTGTTTCATGCAGTGGCGTATGGTGGTCGTCTCTAATGTTTACATGAGCCCCTCTTTGTAATAGAAGTCGCATTAATGCTAAGTGACCATTCCTAGCGGCGCTCCAGAGCGGTGTCCAACCATCACTGTCTGCCTGATTGACCGCTGACCCTTGATCGACTAGAAACTGGGTTACCTCAAGATGGCCTCCTTGAGCGGCGAGGCGCCCTTCTCATCAGCCACTTCGATTTTAGCCCCCTTTTCTTGGAGGTATTTGACCACCTCAAGATGGCCTTGTTGGGCGGCGCTCCAGAGCGGTGTCCGCCCATCACTTGTAGCCTGATTGACCGCTGCCCCTTGATCGACTAGAAGAAACTTGGCTACCTCAAGATGGCCATGCTCAGCGGCACTCATAAGCGGTGTATACTGTTTGGCAGCGCTTTGAAGCTGTTTCACAAAGTGCTGTACTTCTTGTTGGGGTTTCTCCCACGTTATAGAAGCTCCTGCAGTGGGGTATAGGACAACCTGCTGGTGATTTCGAACCAGCAGGGGAGTGTGGTAGAGGCGAGCTGCGATAAGCGGGATGAATTTTTGATTTTGAGTCGCCCAATAGCCCTCAATAAGTTGCTGGAGAGAAAACTCCCTGAGGGCGTAGCTGGCAGCAGAACGAACATTGATATCTTCATCCTTGCCAGCGGCTAGAAGGGGCTCGAGGACTTGCGCAGCGAGCGCAGGGGCGGCCTTGGCCACCTCTGCAAGGGCCGAGCTGGCAGCATAACGAACACTAGAATCTTCATCCTTGCCAGCGGCTAGAAGGGGCTCGAGGAGTTGCGCAGCGAGCGTAGGGGCGGCCTTGGCCACCTCTGCAAGGGCGGAGATGGCAGCATAACGAACATATCTATCTTCATTCTTGCCAGCGGCTCGAAGGGGCTCGAGGAGCGCTGGAGCGCGCGCTGCTACTGCTCTGGAGCCCTGCAGCCCAGTCGTGAGCAGCCACAAGAGATTACCATCATCCCAACTTCTATCATCCCCTCGCCGCACCCGATCCAGCCCTTCAACGAACCAATCATTAAGAGAATCCATCACGTGAAACTCCTTTTCAAGCGTAGCTAGCCCCT
>JAKSDE010000367.1 GCA_022360235.1 Cytophagales bacterium | reverse complement strand
TTGTTTAAATCTTGGTTTTTGCTTATTAATAATATATATTCTTCCTTTTCTGCGTACAATCTTACATTCACTACTTCGCTTTTTTACAGATGCTTTTACTTTCATAAAAAATAGTCCGCTTATATTGTCAATTATTAGTACCTATAAACGATACGTCCTTGTGTCAAGTCATAAGGCGAAAGTTCTAGCTTTACTTTGTCGCCTGGCAATATTTTTATATAATATTTTTTCATCTTTCCAGATATATACGCCATTATTAAAACGCCATTGTCTAACCTCACCCTAAACGTTGCATTAGGAAGCGTTTCTTCTACAAAGCCATCTTGTTCAATAGGTAGTTGCTTAAGCATATCAAAATTTAAAAACTTCTTCTATATATTTATAAGTTGTTAATATCTCAGCTCTACCTTTGACTACTGCCACCGTATGTTCGAAATGGACAGAGGGTTTTCTGTCTAAAGTTCTAAAGGACCCATTATTTTCTTCCTGAACAACGTATTTTGTACCCAAGTTAATCATTGGCTCAATCGCAAGAACCATTCCTTCTTCTATTTTTCTACCTCTCCCTCTTTTTCCATAGTTAGGTATATCAGGGGCCTCGTGTAATCTTCTTCCGATCCCATGTCCTCCCAGCTCTCGTACTACTGAATAGTTATATTTTTCTACATAGCTTTGAATAGTATGACCAATATCTCCTATTCGTTTTCCTGTGCTTACTTCATCGATTCCGAGATATAATGCTTGCTTTGTTGTTTTAAGCAAGTCCATCACCTCTTGGCACTGCTCTCCGACAGGATAGGTAAAAGCAGCATCACTGTGAAATCCTTTATAATAGACACCACAATCTACAGAAACGACATCTCCCTCTTTTAATTCATAATCGCTTGGCAATCCATGCACAACATGTTCTCCTATAGAGGTACAAAGTGTAAAAGGAAAGCCCTTATATCCCTTAAAAGATGGCTTTCCATGATGATCTTTGATAAACACTTCTACTAACTCATCGAGTACCTTCGTTGCTAGGCCTGGTCTTATTTTCTGCGCGATGAGCCCATGCGCTTTACTTAAAATCATTGCTCCTTCTTTAATCTGTTCTATTTCTTCCACTGTCTTTAAGAAGATCATACATTAAGCCATTACAGTATTTTGAAGACGCCCTCTTACTCTACCTGACTTCATCATTCCTTCATAATGACGCATGAGTAAATGGCTTTCCACTTGCTGTAATGTATCTAGAATTACTCCTACCATAATTAATAAAGAGGTACCTCCATAATACTGGCTAAATTGTCTACTTATCCCTATAAGATGGGCAATAGCTGGTAAAATGGCTACTAATGCAAGGAACAGTGAGCCTGGTAACGTTATTCTGCTCAATACATTGTCTATAAACATGGAAGTGGCTTTACCAGGTTTAACACCGGGGATAAAACCACCGTTTCGTTTCATATCATCTGCAATCTGATTAGGATTAATAGAGAGCGCTGTATAAAAAAAAGTAAAAGCTACAATGAGTAGGCTGAATACTAAATTGTATTGCCAGGTCGTAAAGTTAGAAAAAGCTTGTCCTACTGCTGCAGCTATATCACTTGTATCTGTCCATATACTTGCCAGTAATGCTGGTAAAAACATTAATGCTTGTGCAAAGATGATAGGCATAACGCCTGCTGAATTCAATTTTAAGGGGATGTACTGTCTTTGTCCTCCATACACTTTATTGCCTACCATTTGTTTAGCATACTGCACAGGGATTCTTCTTGTCGCCTGGATAAACATAACTACGCCTATCACAATAAAAAACAGCACAACTATTTCCAGGATAAATAATAATGCTCCTCGCATACCTCGGGAGATCGCTTCTTCAAAAAGTGCGCCGGGTAGGGAAGAGACGATACCAACCATAATAAGCATGGAAATACCATTACCAATCCCTTTATCTGTAATTTTCTCTCCTAACCACATGCAAAACATGGTGCCTGCTGTAAGGATAATCATAGAGGACGTAACAAAAGATGGCTTACTAATGGTGATAACTTCGTCAGAGATAGCTGCAGAAAGATAGCCCACTGACTGAAGTGCTGCAATAAAGATGGTAAGCACTCTTGTAATTTGGTTTAGTTTAGTTCTACCTGACTGTCCTTCTTTCTGAAGCTTTTGAAAGTAGGGCACTGCGACTGTCAACAGTTGAACTGCAATGGAGGCAGAGATATAAGGCATAATTCCTAGGCCAAATATAGAGGCATTGCTAAAGGCGCCTCCTAAGAAGGTGTCTAGCAAGCCAAAGATTCCTTTTGCTTTACCCGTTAATTTTGATGAATCAATTCCTGGTAGAACAATATAAGAGCCTAACCTGAACACTATTAAAAAGCCGATGGTATTGATAATACGTGTTTTTAGCTCTTCAATAGCAAAAATGTTTCTTATAGTAGAAAAAAGCTTGTTCATAGGTATTTATAAAGTAGTGACCTTACCTCCTAATTTTTCGATAACTGCTAATGCTGAAGCAGAAAAGGCGTGCGCACTTACATCCGCTTTTGTTTTGAGTTCTCCTTTTCCTAAAATTTTAAACTTATCGTGCTTCCCAATCAAGCCATGCTCTTTCAAAACTATTGGGTTAATTGACTTAACCGCTTCTTTTTCAATCAAATGTTGTAGCGTACTTAAGTTAATGGGTCTATAAATAATCTTATTTCGATTTTTAAATCCGAATCTTGGAAGACGTCTTTGTAAAGGAAGCTGCCCTCCTTCAAAACCTATTTTCCTTTTGTATCCTGACCTTGATTTTGCTCCTTTATGGCCTCTTGTTGAGGTACCTCCTCTACCAGAGCCTTGTCCTCTACCAATTCTTTTTCTATTTTTTACAGCTCCTGAAGCTGGCTTCAGGGTATTTAGTCGCATCATGATAATTCTTCTATAGTTACTAAGTGCTTCACCTTATCAATCATCCCTTTAATTTGAGGCGTAACTTCAACCTCAACGCTTTTGTTAATCTTTCCAAGTCCAAGCGCTTTTATAGTAAGCTTTTGTTTTTGAGGTCTATTAATCGTACTTCTAACCTGGGTAATGCTGATTTTTGCCATGGCTATCCATTAAATACTTTGTCAAGGGAAATACCTCTTTGTGCTGCAACGGTCATAGGATCACGTAACTGTACTAATGCTTTAAAAGTTGCTTTCACTACATTATGAGGGTTGGATGACCCTGTTGATTTAGCGAGTACGTTGTGCACTCCTGCACTTTCTAGTACTATACGAGCTCCTCCTCCTGCAATGACGCCTGTACCTGGTGCAGCAGGTTTTAATAAAATTAACCCACCTCCAAATTTTCCTATTGCTTCATGGGGCAACGTTCCATGGAGGATAGGAATTTTTATTAAATTTTTCTTAGCATCATCTACTCCCTTTGCAATAGCATCAGTAGCCTCATTAGCTTTTCCCAGCCCATAGCCTACTACTCCCTTACCATCTCCTACAACGACTACGGCCGAAAAGCTGAAATTACGCCCTCCTTTAACGACTTTTGTTACTCTTTTTACAGCAACGACCTTTTCTTGTAAGTCAAGTTCACTCGCTTTGATTCTTTTTTTAATTGGAATCATCATGTATTAAAATTTAAGGCCTTTTTCTCTAGCACCTTCTGCTAAAGCACGCACTTTACCGTGATAAATGTAACCTGAACGATCAAAAACTACACCATGAATATCTTTTGCTCTTGCTTTTTCGGCTAACCTTTCTCCTACCTTTTTTGCCTTCTCTCTATTGACATTTTTATCTCCTAAGCCTGCCGAAGAAGCTGTTACGAGCGTATGGCCTTTTTCATCGTCTATGAGTTGTGCATAAATGCACTGATTGCTTTTATAGACTGCTAGCCTTGGTCTCTCAGCAGTTCCACTTACTGCTTTTCTAATTCTTCTTCTAATTCTTAATCTCCTTTCAAGCTTTTTGTTCTTGACCCTCATGCTCGTGTATATCTTACTGATTAGTTTTTTACTTTAACTTCCTTGGCTTATTTAGCTGTAGTTTTTCCAGCCTTCCGTCTAATCTTCTCGCCTACAAAACGTATTCCTTTACCTTTATAAGGTTCTACTTTTCTTAAGGATTTCAGTTTTGCTGCTACTTGACCAACGAGTTGATTATCTATCCCCTCGAGATAAACAACAGGGTTTTTTCCTTTGACCGTCTCAGCCTTCACAGTAATCTCTGGCGGAACAGCAAAAAAAATACTATGGGAATATCCCAGATTGAGTTCTAATACATTGTTTTGAACGCTGGCTTTGTAACCTACGCCCACTAGTTCTAATGCTTTTTTAAAGCCTTCACTTACACCGATCACCATATTATTGATGAGTGATCTGTAAAGTCCATGAAAGGCCTTGTGTCTTTTTTGATCGGATTTTCTTTGCAGTACAACTTGCCCCTCTTCTATCTTCACGGTAATAGAAGGCTCTATGTATTGTGATAGCTCGCCTTTTAGGCCTTTTACATGTACTGTATTGTCTTTAGCCATTGCTACAGTAACACCTTCAGGTAATCTAATGGGATTCTTTCCTATTCTTGACATTGCTTACATACTAATAAACATAACATAATACCTCTCCTCCTACATTCATTTTTCTCGCTTCTTTGTCACTCATCACGCCTTTGGAGGTAGATATAATGGCAATACCTAATCCGTTTAGCACTTTAGGTAAGGCATTTGTTTTTGCATACTTCCTTAATCCAGGTTTACTCACTCTTTTTAGTTTAACAATAGCTGATTCTTTTGTGTTAGGATCATATTTTAGAGCTATTTTGATAGTTCCTTGCACATTTGCTTCGCTATCAAGTTTATAGTGCTGGATATAGCCTTGATCGTGCAATATTTCTGTAATTGCTTTTTTAATATTGGATAAAGGTATCTCTACGGTCCTATGTTTCGCTTTGATCGCGTTTCTAACTCTTGTCAAATAATCAGCAATTGGATCTGTAGTCATCTTCTTTTCAGCCTATTTGTTAAATTTAGTGCGTAAAAAGGACGCAAACTTACTATATTTTCTTGAAAAATCAAAGCTAAAGGAGATTACCAACTAGCTTTGGTGATTCCAGGTATTTTCCCTTGCGAAGCCCACTCCCTAAAGATGACTCTGGAGATACCAAATTTTTTCATGTATCCCTTAGGCCTTCCTGTAACCCTGCATCTATTATGCAATCTTACGGGAGAGGCATTTTGGGGAAGCTTATCTAAGGCTGCATAATCACCTTTTGCTTTCAATTCGGCCCGTTTTGCTGCGTATCTAGCAACTAACTTCTGGCGTTTTCTTTCTCGTGCTTTAACTGATTCTTTTGCCATTTAATTTAAATTTAAATCTTTGAAAGGCATTCCCAAAGCTCTCAATAATTCATACGCTTCTTTGTCGCTTTTTGTATTAGTAACAAAGGTAATGTTCATCCCTGTAACCTTACTGACCTTAGCCATACTAATTTCAAAAAAGATAACTTGTTCTCTAATTCCTAGTGTATAGTTGCCCTTACCATCAAAGCTTTTTTCACTTACTCCTCTAAAGTCCCTCACTCGTGGAAGTGCTACTGTAACGAGTCTATCAAAAAATTCATACATCTTTTTACCACGCAAGGTAACCCTAACACCAATAGGCATACCTTTTCTCACCTTAAAATTTGAAATAGCTTTCTTTGCTGTCGTAGGTACTGCTTTCTGACCTGTGATAGCTGTTAGTTCTTCGATAGCTACTTCGATGAGTTTTTTATCAGTCACTGCGGCACCGAGTCCTTGGTTAATACATATTTTCTTTAGCCTAGGCACCTGCATTACTGACTTGTATTGCATTTTTTCCTTTAGCGTAGGAATAATCTCTTTTAAATATTTCTCTTTTAACCTTGGATCAGTCATTTTTTATAACCTCCCCACTTTTTTTAGAATATCTTTCCAACTTACCTTGTTCATTACGCTTTCTCCCTATTCGCGTAGCATCTCCTGTAGCTGGATCTATTAGCATAAGGTTACTTATGTGCATAGGTGCTTCTTTTTTTTCTATCCTCCCTTGCGCGTTTTTTGCCGAAGGCTTAATGTGTCTAACGATTGTTTTAATTCCTTCTACCGTAGCGCTATATTTTTTAGGAAATACTGCGAGTACTTTGCCTGTTTTGTTTCTATAGTTTCCGGCTAAAATTTTCACTGTATCTCCTTTTCTTATATGTAGTTTTATTTTATTAGCTTTTCTTTGCATGGCTTACAAGACTTCAGGTGCTAAAGATACTATTTTCATAAATTTTTTTTCGCGAAGCTCTCTAGCAACAGGGCCAAAAATACGTGTACCTCTTAGTTCATCATTGGCATTTAATAAAACAGCTGCATTATCTTCAAAACGGATGTACGTGCCATCTTTTCTTCGAATTTCTTTTTTGGTTCTTACAACTACTGCTTTAGATACGGTTCCTTTTTTCAAATTACCAGAGGGAAGGGCCGATTTAACCGTTACCACTATCTTATCGCCTACGCTAGCATAACGTTTGCCTGTACCTCCTAATACGTGGACACATAATAGTTCTTTTGCCCCGCTGTTATCTGCAACTTTTAATCTTGACTCTTGCTGTATCATGATTATTTAGCTCTTTCAAGGATTTCTACTAGTCGCCACCGCTTTTTTTTGCTCAGTGGACGCGTTTCCATAATTCTTACACTATCTCCCATGTTACCTTCATTTTTTTCATCATGCGCCATAAACTTAGTAGTCGCTCGAATAAATTTACCGTAGACAGGATGCTTTACGCTACGATTCACTGCAACTGTGATAGATTTATCGCACTTGTTGCTAATTACTATGCCTACCCTTTCTTTTCTAAGATTCCTTGGTGTCATTATGCTGTTGATTATTTTCAAACTTTTTTGCCCGCTGAGCAGTTTTTAGCCTTGCTAGGTACTTTCTCGTATGTTTAATCTTCATCGGATTCTCAATAGGAGAAATGGCATGAGCAAATTTTAACTTTTGTAAGACTTCTTCTTCGGTCTTAATTTTCTCATTTACCTCATGCAATGATAAGTTTTTAATTTCTTCGTACTTCATCTCCTTATTCACTAACGTAGTCTCTACTTACGACAAATTTCGTTTTAATAGGTAATTTCTGTGCTGCTAAGCGCAATGCTTCTTGTGCTAGGGCCCTATCTATGCCTGCAACTTCAAAAAGTATCCTTCCAGGTTTTACAACAGCTACCCAATACTCTGGTGTCCCTTTTCCTTTCCCCATTCGAACTTCGGCAGGTTTCTTGGTGATAGGCTTATCAGGAAAGATACGGATCCAAACTTGTCCTTGTCTTTTCATCGCTCTGGTCATAGCAATACGTGCTGCTTCAATTTGCCTAGACGTAATCCAAACGGGCTCTAACGATTTGATACCAAAGGTACCAAAGACTAATGAACTACCTCTGTACGCTAATCCTCTAATTCTTCCCTTTTGTACCTTTCTATATTTTGTTCTCTTAGGTTGTAACATCTTTCATGCTTCAATTGTGCTATTTAGACTACAGTACAATAGTAGCTATCTATTTTTCCTGGTAAGGTTCCTATTTTTTCTACTATTTTCGTTAACAAGACTTGTGTTGGGTGATAGGTCGTGCTTACCATATACCTCGCCTTTGAATATGCAAACTTTAACACTGATTTTACCGTAAACAGTTTTTGCTTCAGCAACTGCATAATCAATATCAGCCCGTAATGTATGAAGAGGTATCCTCCCCTCTTTATAGTGTTCACTTCTTGCCATCTCTGCGCCTGCTAGTCTTCCATATACTCTCACTTTGATTCCTTGTGCTCCTACTCTTATAGCTGCGGTAATCGCTTGCTTCATCGCTCTGCTATAAGAAACTCTTGCTTTTAATTGCTGTGCAATAGACTCTGCAACAAGTTTTGCGTCTAGTTCAGGTCTTTTAATCTCAAAAATATCTATTTGAGCTTCTTTGCCTGTCAGTTTCTTTAATTCTTCTTTGATCTTACCTACTTCTGCCCCTCCTTTGCCAATTATCATTCCTGGCCTGGCTGTATGTATAGTTAATGTAACTCTCTTCAGCGTTCGTTCAATGACAATTTTTGAAATCCCTCCTTTAGGCATTCGTGCATATAAGTAACGTCTTATTTTTTCGTCTTCTATTAACTTATCTGCATAGTCTTTCTTAGAGGCAAACCAATTGGAATCCCATCCTCTAATATAGCCAAGTCTTAAACCCACAGGATTAACTTTCTGTCCCATTACTTATTTTGTTCTTTTTGCGTATTTTGTTCTTCTTTCTGCGCAATCTCTTCTTCTTGTTCGTTAGTAATAATCTTCTCAGATTTTTGGTGGCTATCTACCACAAGCGTAACATGATTCGCTCTTTTTCTAATTCTATGTGCTCTTCCTTGAGGAGCAGGCCTGAAGCGCTTTAACATGCCTGCGCCATCTACCCTAATTTCTTTTATATATAAATCTACTTCTTCTAGCTCAGCATCTTCATTGCTGTTTTGCCAATTGGCAATTGCCGAAAGCAAAAGCTTTTCTATCTGGGCAGCGCCTTGTCTAGGCTCATATTTTAGTACGGTCAGTGCTTTGACAGCAAGCATTCCTCTAATAAGATCTGCTATAAGGCGCATTTTACGCGGAGAAGTAGGTACATTTCTTAACATTGCTGTTGCTTCCATGGCTATTATCTTTTATTTCCTTTTTTAGAAGTATGTCCTTTAAAAGTTCTTGTAGGCGCAAATTCACCGAGTTTGTGTCCTACCATATTTTCTGTAACAAAAATGGGAATGAATTTACGACCATTATGCACTGCTATGGTACGACCTACAAAATCTGGCGTTATAGTAGAACGCCTCGACCATGTCTTTATAACAGATTTATCTCTTGACTCATTCATAGCATCTACTTTCTTTTGAAGATGATGAGCTACATAAGGTCCTTTTTTTATAGATCTTGGCATTATTTTTTCTTTCTACTAATAATTAACTGATCGGAATACTTCTGCACGCTTCTTGTTTTTTGACCTTTAGCATAGCATCCTTTCCTTGACCTAGGATGCCCTCCAGAAGCTTTGCCTTCTCCTCCTCCCATGGGGTGATCTACAGGGTTCATGGCTACGCCTCTTACTCTTGGTCTTCTTCCTAGCCATCTATTTCTTCCTGCTTTACCAAGCGTAGTATTGATGTGATCGCTATTGGAAACGGTGCCTATAGTAGCTTTACACGCAGACAATACCATTCTCATTTCACCTGAAGGGAGTTTTAAGGTAGCATACCTTCCTTCTCTGGCTAATAATTGCGCATAAGAACCAGCACTTCTAACAAGTGCGCCTCCTTTTCCCGGATGCATTTCTACATTGTGTACAATAGTACCGATAGGAATTGACTTCAATGGAAGGGCATTCCCTACATCAGGTGCCACATTCTTTCCTGCGATCACTTTATCACCTACCTTAAGTCCTTCTGGAGCAATGATGTATGACTTCTCCCCATCAGCATAATACAATAAAGCGATTCGGGCCGTACGCATAGGGTCATATTCTATAGACTGTACAGTCGCTGGAACATCACTCTTTTTTCTCTTGAAGTCAATGATGCGCATGCGTTTCTTGTGTCCACCCCCTCGATGGCGTACCGTCATCTTGCCACTATTATTTCTTCCACCTGTACGCTTGACCGACACCAATAGCGATTTCTCTGGCTTACTTTTTGTAAGTCCTGAAAAGTCTGGCGCAATTCTGAACCGTTGCCCTGGTGTTATCGGTTTTAATTTTTTTACTGGCATATTTCTAGTTCTGAGTTCCGGGTTCTGAGTTCCGGGTTTCTAGTTCTGAGTTCCGGGTTTCTAGTTCTGAGTTCCGGGTTCTGAGTTCCGGGTTTCTAGTTCTGAGTTCCGGGTTTCTAGTTCTGAGTTCCGGGTTCTGAGTTCCGGGTTTCTAGTTCTGAGTTCCGGGTTCTGAGTTCTGAGTTCTGAGTTCTGAGTTCCGGGTTTCTAGTAAAATCATCTATTACTGAATACTACCATAAAAATCAATGACTTCTCCCTCTTTCAGTGTAACAATTGCTTTCTTATAAGAAGGTGTTTTTCCTTTGATTACTTTCGACTTTGTATACTTGGTTTTCTTTTTACCAGGATATATCATGGTATTCACTCTTTCTACACTAACCATGTAGGTATTCTCTACTGCTTTCTTGATTTCAATCTTATTGGCTTTTTTATCAACGACAAAGCCATACACCCCTTTTTCATTCAAGGCAGCTATTTTCTCTGTCACTAAGGGTTTCTTCAAGATATTCATTTATTCGCTTAAGTTTTTCGTAATACTTTCTATAGCGCTTTCGCTTAACAATAATTTCTCCGCATTGAGAAGATCATAGGTGTTCAACTGACTCGCGGTAGTAACCTTTGTATTTTTAAGATTCCTTCCTGAGCGTATAATGTTCTCATCGGGCTTCGCTAAGACTAACAGCGTTTTTTTATCTGATAAAGACAGACTATTAAGCATGCCTAGATAGTTTTTTGTTTTAGGTAATTCAAAAAAAAAATCTTCTATTACGGTAATATTTTTCTCTTTTGCTTGGTAGCTGAGGGCAGACTTTCTTGCTAATTTTTTAAGCTTTTTGTTAAGCTTAAACCCATAATTTTTTGGCCGGGGGCCAAATACACATCCTCCTCCTTTGAATATAGGCGATTTAATACTCCCTGCTCTCGCTGTTCCTGTACCTTTTTGTTTTTTAATCTTTCTTGTTGAGCCTGTAATTTCTGCTCTCTCTTTAGCCTTATGTGTACCTTGCCTCCTATTAGCTAGTAACTGCTTTATAGCTAAATAGATAGCATGATCATTAGGCACAATACTAAATACTTCTTCGGCAAACTTAATCTTTTTACCTGTATCTTCTCCTGTATACTTTACTACTGGTAATTCCATTTTTTACTTCTGTAAAATAACATAAGACGTTCTTGCACCCGGAACTGCTCCACTTACTACGATAAGGTTTTTCTCAGGAACTATCTTCATTACGCGTAAGTTCTCCGTTTTAGTTCGATGCCCCCCTGTCCTACCCGCCATTCTTATTCCTTTAAAAACCCGCGCAGGAAATGAAGCGCCCCCTATAGAGCCAGGTGCTCTTTCTCTATTATGCTGGCCATGTGTTTGGTCTCCTACCCCTCTAAATCCATGTCTTTTTACAACTCCTTGAAATCCTTTTCCTTTGGCCGTACCAATTGCGTCTACATAATCTCCTTCTTCAAAAATATCTTCAATTCGAATGAACTGACCTAACGTTAGCTCTTTCTTAAATTCTGTACTAAAATTTCTAAACTCTACCAATTTCTTCTTAGGTGTTGTATTTGCTTTTTTAAAATGGCCTGCTAAAGGCTTTGTCGTATTTTTCTCTTTCTTTTCATCATACCCCAACTGTATGGCCTCATAGCCATCTGTATTTATTTTTTTAATTTGTGTTACAATACAAGGACCTGCCTCTAGCAATGTACAAGCGACTGCATGCCCCTGATCGTTGTAAATGCTCGTCATTCCGATTTTCTTTCCAATGATTCCAAGCATTGCTCTGTAAAATATTTATGCGTACAACACGCATAGGATTCGTACCTATTGCGTTTTTAATTAGGTAAAGGAAATGCAAAAGTAAAAAAATATCATTAGCATACAAAATTTGGCTTCTAATTTTTTATAATCCGAGTTCTTAGTTCCGGGTTCCGAGTTCTTAGTTCCTAGTTTCGATATACTATCATATGAGGATTTATTCATATTTAGCTCACCAAAACTCATGTATAGCGTAGCAACATTTGCAAGAAAAACCTTTATGGCAACTACAAAACCTTGCAAAAAAACAGCATGCCCTATGCTCGGTAAAGCACCTCATCAAGACCCATGAGACTTGGTCTTCATCAGGTCTTCTATCCCCTTCTTCAACAACCATGCCAGCCAACGCTTCCTGGTTTGCCCACTCAATACTATAGATCCGCC